>JAIRNQ010000105.1 GCA_031257955.1 Deltaproteobacteria bacterium
CCAATCCCGGGGCCTTGGGTGCCTGGGCCCAATCCCGGGGTCTAATCCCGGGGCCTTGGCTGCCTGCCCTTAGCCTTGGTCAACGGTTTCGACCGAATCGTCGGCCTGGCCGTCTACCGGAACTTCGGCCCCCTCATCGGCCGAGACCGGTTGGTCGGATTCGGTCGGGGGCAGATCGCCCGGGGCGGGCGGGTGTATCAAAACGTCCAGGCGGCCCGAGCGCTCGAAGCCGTCAATCACGATGGTGGCCTCGCGGCCCCGCCAAAAGATCTTTACCCCGGCCGGGATTTCGGCCGAGTTGAAACAAGTTCCGGTCATCAGGAGCCCGGCGGTGGGTTCGTTGGTAATAATATCCAGGGCGGTTATGGACTGGCAAGCCTTGGGGGCCAACTGGGACACGGCATACTTATAAACGCGGCTCTCGTGGCCGGTGAAGTCGACCTTGCGATCGACGAAAGTTTTGGCCACGGTGGCCGCCTGGATGGATTTAAGATCGTAGGCCAAATCGTCCAAGCCGTAAGGGGCGGCCACGGTGGGTAAGGAGGCCTGTTGGAGGTCAGCCATGGAGTTGGCCGAGCGCCAGGAAGATCTCAGGATCAACGCCTCGGCCAAAAAAATCAATAGTAACGCGATTACTAAACCTATGCCCCAATAACGCCTAACTATGGGGGTTACGGGGTCGAGTATGGTTACTTCCAACTCTCCCACTTGTTCTTGGGACCATAAGCGATACATATGTGGCTTCGTCTCCTTGGCCTTTTGGCCCATGGGTCCGGCTTGGCGCTGGATTTTGCCGGGAACCGGCGGCTCGGTAAAGGATAGATCGTCTAATTTGATGATAAATCGTTCCGAACAGGAGGGGCAGGTAACCCAAGCGCCCTGTTTTGGTATCTTCGATAACGGGACGCGATAACGTCCCAGACATTTGGGGCAGACAACCGGCCTGGATGGGCCTTTGAACGGTGCCTCCCCGGAAGGGACCTGGGTCCGTCCCGGACCGTCTGGGGAAGATTTGGGTGACGAACTATGGCCATAATCATCAATGCCCGGGCCATCCGGGCCCCGCTTGGTCTGGCCAGGCCCTAACGGGCTTGGCCCCTGGGCTGACCCTCCGGACGGTCCTTGAGTCCCGGGACCGCGCGTTAAGGGATCCCCCTCTGGAGGTTCCTTAACGGAAAGGGCCCCATCAGGGGCTTTAACGATAATCAGTTGGTTTTCGCAGGCCGAGCAAACGGCCTCTGTCTCGCCTTCAGGAAAAAGTGAAGGATCTACCGTACACATTTCGCCGCAAGAGGGGCAAACTAGGTTAAAGATTGTCGGATCGGTGGCTTCCATAACGACCATGCTTGATTGTCGATTTAAACCCGGAGCGTTTCCCCCAAA
Organism: Deltaproteobacteria bacterium; assembly: GCA_031257955.1. Lineage (GTDB taxonomy): Bacteria > Desulfobacterota > Desulfarculia > Adiutricales > Adiutricaceae > JAIRNQ01. The sequence goes on from JAIRNQ010000105.1 coordinate 1,384, forward strand.
GGGGGAAACGCGCCAAGTTCATAACCTATCATTCAACACCAATGGTGCTAAAGTCAAGCACTTCTCGCCAGGAAAGAACCCCGCCCTTGGGCATGGCTTCCTCCGGCAGCTTAATCACGGTTACGGTACCGTCGCTGTTGACGGTCTCGAACTGCCCGCTCTTTTGTTCGTTGGTCCCGGTCATCACGAATATGGTCTGGGCCGAAAGGCCGTTGACCGAGTAAACGTGATCGCTTACCGCCTGCAATCCACCCGAGTTGGCCGGGGCGTGGTAGGCCTGGAAGTTGTTGATGTTCTGGAAGGCCAGTTCCGAGAAGTCCGGCTTCGGGAGGCCCGTGTAGGCGTCGGTTATCATGGCGAAGCTGATGCCTATGCTGCCGCAGGAAACCGACTGGGGCAAAAAGGTGCTGAAGGCGATGACCGAGCCGTATCGTCCGAAAAGATGGGTGGCGGCCATCTGGTGTATTACCATCTCATAACTGAGGCCTTCCCACCAGTCGCTGCCGTCGAACTGCTCGTCGCCGGGGCTATCGGGTTCGGTGGCGTCAACGTAGTTTTCCGAGTTGGTCTTAAGGGCCCGGCGGTAGCCGTTATAGGACGAGGACTTAATCTTCGCGGCCAGTGTGCCGTAGTCGCTGATGAACTCGGCACCGACTTTAGCCGGCCCATAAGTGCCGTTGGAATCCTTGGCCAAGATGGAAGCGTCGGGATAGACAACCACGTTGGAGACGTCCACCAGGGAGCTTTCGCTTATCGGGGAGGACGAGAAGGCAAAGTCTCCATCGGCCGAGACCTTGTCCTTGATCCCGTATATGTAATTTACGTGATTGAGGCGGCATTCCTTGGTGTCGCCTTGCCCCTCGCAAAGGCGGCTATCCTCTTCCGACCAGTAACGACCGGAACCGAAGAGTACCCAAAGGTTTTCGCCGTCATGCAAGGTGTTAACGGCGGCCGATACGGGCCGCTCGGAGTTAAAGAATAGCTTGAAGTTATTCTGCCAGCCGGACTTATCGATGGGAGCGCCTGAAGCGTTGGCCATGTTAAGGCGCCAGACCGAACCTTTATCCAGGTAACCGTAGTTGCCGTACTTGGAGGTTCCGCAGAAGTCGTTGCCGTTGTTGGAATCCAAAAAGGAACTGGTCTGGCTGGCGTTGGCCAGGCACAACAGCTCGGTATCCGGGGCCGATTGGTTAACGCTAAAGTAGGCCAGCGAGTTGCTCCAGCTGACGTCATCGCCGTCTTGGGTGACATTTTTCTTGAAAGCGTTCAGGACCTGGAAGTTGGTTATGAACGATTTCGGAAGATAGGTGTCCACCGTGGTTACCTGGGCGTTTCCGGTACCCGGGCCGCTTAGGGCGTCAAAGACGAAGAGCTTGGCCGACTGGTTACTGTGGCCCTGGTAGGCCCGGCGGCCCTGCTCGTTCAAGGGTACGGTAACGTCCGTGGCCTTGACGTATGTGTCGTAAGTCGGGCCGCTAGCCACGATGACATACCAATGGTCACCACTGGCCGTGTTCCTGACCACGGTCGGCTTGGCCACGACCAGGCCCATTTGCGGATGGGAGAAGCGCCACAAGAGAGTCGGCTCTTGATCGGGGTCGGTAATGTCTAAGGCGAAAACCTCGGAGTAAGAGTAGCTCGCGGGGGTGGTGTTGAGCTCGATGGCCCTTCCGCCGAAGCGCAAGCTGGATATGAGAATGGTCTTCCACTGGCCCGAAGAATTCTTCACTTCGACCACGGTCGGAGTCATGTCCATATAGTACGCGTGGGCGTAGTCGATCTGTTGCAGCCACTGCAGGTGCGGCAGGAGCGACTGCGGGATAAAAGCCCACATCTCGCGGCCCATGGCCCCGGTCACGCTTTCGGTGTAACCGTTATAGCCATCCTTAAGAGAGATGGGTCTACCCATGTTGATGGCATGAAGCATCCCATCGTTGGCGCCGACCACGGCCAGGTGGCGGCGGTTCTTGTGTTCCGCCTTGTAGAGGGCATAGGACTTATCGGCGTAAAGTATGTCGTAGCCAGAGAAGGGCGAACCGACGATGATGGGCTGGGAATTGATCACGTCGCCCAAACGGCAGGTAATGGTTTTACCTTTGTTGAGGTTAAACCAAGGCGAGACGGTTCTGCGAGATCTGTAGCCCGTTTGATCCACGCCCAAGACATAGCTCATCAATCTCGTGGCGTCGGTGGCGTTGGCCGCCCAAAGATACTTGGCCAACTGGGCTGGGAGGTTACCCGTCGGGTAGAAGAGGTTATTGTTGGAAAGTTTGGTCGGAAGCGGTGGAGTGACACCGTCCTGATGAAAGTAAACGCGGCGCTTGGAAGTGGCCGGGACGCCGAAATCTCTGGGCGACAAAGCATTGGAGTCGGTCAGATCCGAAAGGTTCCGGCTAAGGTTCCAAACCATTCTAACGTCCTCAAGGGTCTTGAAGACGGCCCGCGACGAGGTCTTACCCTTAAGGTTCTTACCATTCATGTCTGGATAAATCCTGGCCACGGTTTTGATGTCGGACTCGTCGCGGGCGTTGGCGCAGGCCAAAAACTCGCTGGAATCCAGGCGGGAACAATCGACGAATTCGATTATATAGTCGCCTTTGGAATTGTCGTTGCGCAAGGAATTGGCGTCGCCGTCAAAACCGCAGTTGAGATCCAACCGGCCGTTTTGGTTGGTGTCCTCCCGCATGTTGCCCCAAAGGTCGATGAAGAGGGCGTAAGTCCCGCCCAACCAACGGATCTCCGGGGTCTCCGGGGCCGAGGTCGGGGTGTGGATGCTCTGGTAGTAGGTCCTGACGGTAATGCCGCCGCCCAAGACCGAGTTAACCGAGGCGGAGGTGGCCGTTCCCACGTTCATCGAGCTCATGATCCGCTCAAAGGCCTCGGACAGCTTGTCTTTCAGCTCGGTCAGGTTGTTGGCGTAAAAATAATTGTCCGGGATGCCGTCGCCGTTGGGGGCGGGCAGGATGTCGTACTCGTTTTTCTCCGGTATGCCGTTGCGGTTCTCGTCGTTAAACCCGCCGTATTTGGCGGCCAGCCACAGCGGATCCGGGAGGTAGTCCGGGGGATCCATGCTGCCGGTAGACGGGAACCTGAAGAGCCTGGTCGCGGTCAGGGGCAGCCTGGCGCTGCCGCAAGTCGGCACGGCGTTGGAGTGCGGGGTGGCGTTGGTGTCGGTGATATAGCCGGGCATCATGGCATTTCCGGGCACGCCATTTTTAAAGAGCTTCGGTTCCACCTCGGCGGCCAGGAAGTTCATAGGCTCGTTGATTAGGGCTTGTCCCGGCTGGTAGCAGGTCGGGGGCGTGTTCAGGGGGTGGGCTATGGTCATCAAGCCCTTTTCCTGGCCCGTGGTCGGCTGGGGATTAATCCCATTGACGTTGACGTTGATGGGGCTTCCACCCATGTAGTTGTGCTCGTTCTGGATCTCTATGTAGGTACCCTCGGCGTCGGTCAGCGTCCTGGAAGGGTTATCCGCCTTGGAGCTGGGATAGCTAAGCCCGCCGTGGGTATAGTAGCCGATGTTGATAGGGTAAGCCCGGTCGGAGTTGTCTATTTCCTCAAACAAGGAATACATGAAAACGGCCACCCCTATGGCGTCATCGATCTCGTCGGGTTTTCCGACCTTCTTATAGATGTGGCCAGGATCGCCGATGTAACCGTAAACGTCCATGACCTCCTCATAACCGATCTCCTGGAAGGGGCGATCGATGAAGAGGCTGGCCGACTCGTTCTGGACGGTATCGTAATTGTCGTTGCTCGTCGGGTCCTTATATGCCGCGGCCCCGGGGAGCTTGTTGACCAGATCCCTTCTGGCGTTACAGCCAGAGCTACTGTAGGGGGCGTTGGTCGAGGTTCCGCAAACCCAGGGATAGATGGCCCTGGCGTAGGATTGCATTAATGCGGGATCCGGATCGTAATAGGTGGTCAGCTCGGCCACGGGCCTGATGAAATGGCCGGGCAGCTGGCTCCAGCGCTTGGGCATATAGGCGGCGATGCGGTAGTTCTTGGGCCGCTCGCCTGAAAGGATGTAGTTGGGCCGACCGGCGTGATCCCAGTTCTTGTAGACCCACTCCCGGTGGCGCTTGAAGGGGGCGGCGGCGTAGCGGCCGTCCTTGAAGTCGGCCAGGATCCTTTGCATGGCCAAGCGTTCCTTGGCGCTGCCGCAACCGGAAATCTTGTCACGATTGCTGGAATTGCACCTAGTGCCGGAGGCGCCGCTGGTGCTCATCTCGGAGGTGGTGTAATACTTGTTTAAGTACTTGGCCTGGTTGATGAAAGCGAAGGTAGCGTCCCGCTCGTCGTCACGGGAGGGATGGCCGGAATGGCCGGAGTGGCTGGAATTGTACCGGAACGACTCCACCAGGGCCGAGGGATTGGGGCCGCCTACGCACTCGCCCGGGTAGCACTCGCGGATAAGGTCAAAATAATAACGAACCGGGGCGTCCAGCTGGTAGTCCTCGCCCTCGCCCTCCAGGCGGCCGTTGAAACCGGCAAAGACGGCGCCGCTATAGACCCGGCCGTCGTCGTCGGCGCGCCACTGGATGATACTGGTGGTGAAGGGGCCCAGGTACTGGATGCCATAGGGCTTGGTGTCGCCGTTCTTGCAAAAACGGGGGTCGCCGTCGTTGCGACCGCAGGGGTGGGTGATACTCATGGCGATGGGGCTAACCGAGATGATCCGGCCCCGAGACTCCAGGTTAATCTTCGGGAAGATCGAGGGCAAGGCCACGGCGAAGGTCTGAACCTTGTTGCTGCTGCCGTCGAAGTCGTGGGTGTTGCCATAGTAGGCGGCCGCGGCCACGGCGTAGGTCCCGTAGGTTTGTGGCGCCGCCGGGCAAAGACCCCTGACGTCGGCCAAGTTATTCAAAACGCGCGGGACGCACAAATTTGTGTCGCCATCGGCCGCGTACTGGTGGGAGATCCCATTTTCCACCACGGCCCCGGCGGCCCCGGTGTTGGTGTTGGCTATGTAATATCTCTTGCCGGTCAGCCCCTCCAGGGTGGTCATGGTGCCCAAAATTTGGCTCATGTTAAAGATCTTGGAAAGGCCAGCCTGGTTATGGAACATATGCTCTTCCACAAAATTGAGGTTAAGCCTCGGGGTGCCGCCCAGGCCAGAGACGATTCCATGGGGCGTACCCGGGAGGGTGTCCCCGTCGTGACTGGGCGAGGTCGAGCTTAAAAGCAATATGACCGGTTTTAGGCAATCGCCGCCGTGGCTGAAGAGCGGGGACTGCCAAGCGGCGTAAGAGGAGGAGCCCAGCCTGGGCAAATCGATTAATTCCGTGTTATCCATCCCGGTCGGCCAGTAAGAATAGTTGGAGTTGGTGTTTTTGGCGAAATACAAAAGGCCGGCGTAGAGCATCTCCCCGATGGGGTTACCGAAGTTGCTCTGGAGGGGATCGGCCCAACCCATGCGGCGGTTCCTTAATTCTGTGTCGATGGCCGTGCGTTTTTCGTTCCAGGGATCCAAGCGGGGCTTGGTCAACTGGACGATGCTGTCGAACATCTTAAAGACGTTGTTGGCCACCGTCCCGTTATAAGTACCGCTCGAGCTGATTTGGTGCCTTATGGAGGTCACGTTCTGGCGCAGGAAACCGGCGTCCCAACGGTTGACGTTACTGAAGGCCCCGGTGAAGAGGCCAAAGAGGGCTTGGTCGAGCTCGGCGTATTTTTGCAAAAGCCCGGTCGGCTTGAAGCCACTGCCGTACCTCTGGCAATAGTCGCCTTTCTCCAAAAGAGCGTCGTCGCTGACCTGGGCCTCTTTGGTCGGCCTGACCCAAGCCGGGTCGGGCCGTGAAGTGTCGATGTGGTTATAAAAATCCACCACCTCTTTCTTGGTCAGCGGCCGGCAGGCCTCAACCACCACTTCCACGTCGTCGGTTTTGTAATTGTCGGCAAAGGAGTTTAGGACGAAGTCCAGAGGGGTATACTGGTTTCTGTACTTGGGGACGTAGTAAGCGCTAAAGGACCTAAAACCCTCGTGGTTGGTCACGTCTTCTTTCTGGCGCATGAACCAGATGCTGTCGATCAGCCAAAGGCGGTTTTGGACGCGGCCGTAGCTGTGAAGGCGCCTATAGTGTCCGGACCAGCGGTCGTTGGAGACCGGCGTATAGTTGGAGGTGTCGTAATAGGCCGAGCCCTCGTTGTAGTCCAGCCAAAAATATTTGGTGAAATCGTCGTAAGCCCAAACACTGGCGTTTTCCGGGATCCACTCGACGGTAAGGTAGGTCATGCCGGGCAGATCCAGCACCCGCTTGCCGCCGTAAAGGACTTGGCGGACGACGTCCAGGCGCGAGCTGGTCATCCAGTTCAGCCAGTTGCCGCTCCAGATCCTGGCGTTGCCGGCCAGGGTCAAGTTTTTCATGTTCTTGCCGGGGCGGTCTGTGTGCTCGGTCCCGGAGGTCCTGTCTTTGCCTGGGCAAATACCGGTTTTGGACTTGGGGGCCGGAAAGCCAGGGCGGCCGTTGGCCGAATCGTCGTAGCCGTCCCTAATTTCTTTGGGCAGACGATTGGCGTCCGGGTAAAACCCTATGGCATCCGGCTTATCGGGAACACTCGGGCCGACCCTCACGAAATGGCCCCTTAAGGTGGGATCGTCGCCGCTTCTGGTATAGTCCTTGGAACGGCCTATCTCGGTCTCGGAGGGGCTAGCGTTGTCCTGTTTGGCCACGTAAGTGTAGCAGGAGTACGGATCGAAAATGCCCGTGTATTCAACCGCCGGGTTAAAACCCACGTCCATGCGCCCGTCCCCATCGTCGTCGCCGGGGGCCACGTAGGCCGGCGCGAACATGTCCATGTCCTTAGAGACCATCATCAAAATGGCCGGTTTGGTCGAACCTACCATGAGGGGCGGTTGACTATAATAATTCGAAGCCG
>JAIRNQ010000125.1 GCA_031257955.1 Deltaproteobacteria bacterium
CCCTGGCCCCTGGCCAACCGCTGGCGGGTTTATGGCCGCCGGGGGGCCCGAAAAACGGGCCCCGTGACCCCAATGGCCGCTTTTTTTGGTAAGGCAGGGATTGGGCGCGTTGACCCAAAGCCGAGCGACCCCGTTTGGCTTTTTTGCCCCCTGGCCCCAGGCCAACCGCTGGCGGGTTTATGGCCGCCGGGGGGCCCGAAAAACGGGCCCCGTGACCCCAATGGCCGCTTTTTTTGGTAAGGCAGGGATGGGGCGCGTTGGCCCAAAACGGCCCGTAATTTTTGGGACCCGGACCCTTGAGGGTCGTTATATTGTCCTGGAACCGTGGCCGGGGAATGGCCGCTTTTTCTAGCCGTGGGGTCGAGGCCAAAATGGCCGTTTTTGCCCATTTTGGCTGGAACGAAATGGGCGGTTTTGCCCCAAAAAGACAAACCACGCGCGGATAATTTCGTTTGGAATTAAGGTTCCAGGCGGAGGCCTTCGGTGGCCCCGAGGCCCAAAACGGTCCAAAAACAGTCCGGCGGAATTGCCCGGCCTGGGGGATTTTTAGATCATTTCCTTAAACCGCGAAGGACGCCGATTTAACCAACCAAACTTTTCGATCGCTGGCCATTTCGACCGGATTGGATCTTTTACGGGACCAATGGAAGGGCCCGCGACTATCCAAAAATGCCGGCCCATGGCATTGGCCAAACGAACTTGAAGAGTGTTTTCGGCCGGCGATTTGGTGGTCAAAAAATGGCCGATTGGCCAAAAAACTAACGATTTTTTTGTCGAACGTTAACAAGACTCAATTTGGAAAAAGCAAACAAAAAATCACTTTTTAATGTTTAGACCATTTTTTGGCGCTAAATTTGTTACATGGCCGGCGCGGAAATTGGCCGGCGAAAGTTTAAAATCGCCCTTTTTGGGGCGGCCAAAAATGGCGAAAGCGTTGTCGTTTTCGTAATCGCGCGGCGGCTTGGAGGCGAACGGGGCGCGTAAAATTGGCGAAGGTTTTTGTGGCCGGGTAGGCGATTTTGCCGGCCATCGGTTAACCGGTTTGGCTTCGCGTTTTTGAAAGGAGCTCGTTACGTCTACCATACTCAGATTGGCCCTGAAACGTTACAGGCATGATTGGCTGTACTCGTTTTGTTCCGTGTTTTCGATGATAGCCTTCATGGTACCAATGCTCACGGTCTTGGGCATCAGGGACGGGATCGTGGGGACGCTTACCCGCAGGCTCCTGGAAAATCCCCGCAACCGGGAACTCTCCCCCATTGGGACCAGATCATTTAGGCCAGACTTTTTCGAGACCCTAAAGACCCATCCGGACGCCGAGTTTTTGATCCCGGAGACCCGGGAGATCTCGGCCACCATCAATTTGATAGTGGAAGGCATACCCTCTTTTGACGGGGACCTTTACTCCTCGGCCCCGGGGGATCCACTGCTTAGCGAAACGCTTACCCCCACCGAGCTCCAGCACCAACTGGCCATCGGCGAGATCTACGTCTCCCAGGGCGTGGCCGAGAAGCTGGGCATTGGGGTCGGATCCGAGCTGACCGGAAGGGTGGGGCGCCGGCGGGGAGGCCGAAACGAGTACGGGCGCTTGCCGCTGAAGGTCTTGGGCGTAATCCCCCGGCACATCACGCCCAAGTTTAACGTCTTCTGTTCGCTGGATCTCATGCGCATGACCGAGGATTACCGCAGCGGCTTCGAGGTGCCGGAGCTGGGTTGGGAAGGCCGGCCCAAATCCGACGAACCGTCCATGTATTCCCGCTTTAGGCTTTACTCCAAGGATCTGGACGGGGTGGAGAGACTGCGGGTACATCTGTTGGATCTGGGGGTGGACACGCTGACCCAGGCGGCCCAGATAAAGCTGGTACAAGATCTCGACCATTCCTTCACCGTGGTTTTTTTGGCCCTGTTCGTGGTCGTGGGCGGGGGCGCCTTCGCCTCGGCGGCCAGCGGCTCCATCGATCAGGTGGTGAAGATGCGCCGTTCCCTGGCCGTTCTGGCCCTTTTGGGCATCAGCAAAATAAAGCTACTGGTATTTACCATGTTTCAGGCCGCCCTGACCGGATTTTTGGCGGCCGTGGGGGCGGAGATCCTGTTTTTGATTTTGGCCAAAACGCTAAACGCCTACTTTGGCGGGAGCATGGCCGCCGTCGAGGAAGTCTGTAGCCTTTCGGCCTTCAAGCTGGCCATGGCCGCCGTGATAATAGTTTTTTTCATGACCGCCGCCTCGGGCTGCGCCTACACCAGCCTGGCCGACATCGAGCCCTCCGAGGGCATGCGCGACGTTTAACCGCTACCGCCCGGGTCAACCGCGGGTCCCCGGCGGGGGCCCGTCAGGGACCCAGTCGGGGCCAGGCGAATCGGGACTTACCCATATTTACTTATTTTAGCCTTTGGATTTTTAATTATGTCAGAGCGAAAGAAATTGTTCCAGGGATCGAAAGAATTGTTGGCCCGCCTTGGCCGGTGGGTTTATGGGCCGCTGGCCCCGATCGTCGCCGCCCCTATCGTCGCGGCTTTGACCGTCGCGACTTTTATCGTCGCGGCTTTGGGCGGCCCGACGGCGGCTTGGGCCCAAGGCCAAGCGCCCGGGGATCCGGCTTACTTTAACCCCAAGCCGGACGACAGCGATCTGGTCATTCCCATGCCCTGCGGACTTTCTATGGTCTTTAAGCTGGTCATGATACCGGCGGCCGGGTTTTTGGGCGACATGGAATTGAAGCAGGGGACGTTGGGCCAGAACGGCAAGGGTTTCGTCGACCGGCCTTTCCAAACGCCCTTGGCCTCGTCGCTTAAGTTGGAGAACTTCACTGGGACCATGGCCGAGAAGGTGGCCGCGGCCGTGGCCGGCAAAACCGACTACCAGCTGTATCTCATCGGCAAATACGAGGTCTCGGTGGGCCAGTGGCAAGCGGTCATGGAGGGTTGCCCGGCCATTGGGCCGGGATCGGAGCTTCCCAAGGCCAACGTCAGCAAAAACGAGGCTTTGTTTTTTACCGAACGCTATATGAGCTGGCTCCTTAAGAATAGCCCCGAGTCGCTCCCGAAGTTTCCGGCCGACGCCAAGTACGTCGGTTTTCTTAGGCTCCCGACCGAGGCCGAGTGGGAGTACGCCGCTCGGGGCGGACAGGCGGTGACCCCGGAGGATTTGGAGAAAGAGAAGCTCTTTCCCAATCCCAAGCGGCTCTCGCTTTCTTCCTTCGCCTACTTTTCGGCCGAGGATGGCGAACGCGAAGGCCCCCAACCCATAGGGCGCCTTGAGCCCAACCCCTTGGGCCTATACGATACCGGCGGAAACGTCAGCGAGCTGAGCCTGGACGCCTACCGGATCTCCATCGGCAGCCGCCTCCAGGGCACCGAAGGCGGCAACCTCCTCAAAGGCGGATCCTACCTCGATTCCGGCGCCGGGATCTTGCCGGGCGCCCGGGTGGAAATACCCAAATTCACGGCCAATGGCCAAGTCAAGACGCCTTATATGGGTTTTAGGTTGGCCGTGTCGGCCCCCAACGCCGCCGACCGACAGCGGACCTTGGCCCTGCAACAGGAGTTCCTGACTCTCCCCCCACTCGACTCCGCCACCCAACAGGGCCTCGAACAAATGCAGGCCCAGCTAACCGGGGAACCGGCCCTTCAACCCAAAACCTTGGATCCCAACGCCTTGAAGCTCTTAAGCCCGGTCGACAGAATAAACGGCCTTTTGCCTTTCGTAGAAAGCCCGGGACAAAAAACGGCCCTGGCCGCGCTTATGGCGGATTTTCAGCGTTATGACCAAATCAGGGCCGTCAAAACCTTTGCCCAAGCCAAAGCCCTTTTCAATTCGGTGCTTTTCGCCGCCTATGGCGTAAGGGACACGAGTTTGAGGTACAACACGCTCCTTATCAAGATACTGCATGAACAGGCCATTATCGTCGATCTGACCACGAAAATGAAGAACGCCAGGGGCGCGGCCCAAAAGGGAGAGTTCCAGGCCCAAATCGATCAAGCCCAGAAGAACGTGGCCGCCCTCAACGCCGGCCTCGCCGACTTCACCGTCGCCCTGGAAAACCAATTCGCCTACTATAAGTCGTCCTTGCAGCAACTGACCCAACACGATCCGGCCGTGCTGGGCCAAGTGGCCGCCCAAGTCAGGGAAGAGTATAAAGGAAACGACAGCTACAGCCAAACCATGAACAACGCCATGGAAGTGACCGTAAGGGACATACAACTGTTTTTGTCCGAGCAAGACGCCAGGGTGGTCCTGGCCAACGTGGCCCTGCCCCCGCCCAAGCAATAACCCCGGCCGGCGTCCCCGGAAACGGCCGGCCAAAGGTCGCGGCCTTTGGCCAAATACTTTTAAGACTTACGGATAGTTTATGCCAAAGAATAACGCTTTAACCATTCTGGTGACCTTCATCCTCTTGGCCTCGGTCGCCGCCTGGATCCGACCGGATCCGGCCGGGGCGGCCATAGCCCTAAAGGGCGAGGTTAAGGTCGAGGACGTCTACAATCCCAACCCGGCCGAAGGCGATCTGCCACTGCCCATGCCCTGCGATCTTTTCATGGTCTTTAAAGCCGTTTCCCTCCCGGTTACCGGGAGCGTCAGGGACTATGAGTCTTTCTTTGGCCTGGATACCCAAACGGAGAACGCTTTTCTGGAAAACCGCCATCAGGTGCATTTGGGATCGGATCTGTCGGTCGCGAACTTGCCCCAAGGCTTGGCGGAAATCGCTTCCCGGGCCCTGAGCCAGGCCAGCACTGACCAGATTTACCTTATCGGAAAGTATGAGGTCACCAAGGGCCAGTGGGACGCCGTCATGGGCGACGGCAAGTGCGCCATGGATTCCAAATCGGCCAGGCCCATTGCCGAGATCTCCTATTTCCAAGCCGAGAGTTTCGCCGAAAGGTACATGGCTTGGCTAATCGCCAATCGCCCCGAGGTTCTGCCGAGATACCAGGGCCGGGGCGATTCCGTCGGGTTGGTGCGGCTCCCGACCGAAGAGGAGTGGGAGTACGCGGCCAGGGGTGGCCATGAGGTCAGCACGGACAAGATCGCCACCCAAGATTTCTTCGACGTACCCAGAGACGTCGACCATCGCCAGTACGGGCTTTTTTCCGCGGCCGGTTACAACAACGAAACCGAACCCGGAAACATTGGCCGCTGGAAGCCCAACCCGCTGGGCCTTTACGATACCGCCGGAAACGTCTCAGAAATGATCGCCAGCCCCTTTAAGATGATCAAACACAAGAGGGTCCACGGTTCGGCCGGCGGCTTCGTGAGCAAGGG
>JAIRNQ010000172.1 GCA_031257955.1 Deltaproteobacteria bacterium
GTAGGAGTCTGGGCCGTGTTCCAGTCCCAGTGTGGCTGATCATCCTCTCAGACCAGCTAGACATCGTAGACAATATGGTAGGCCATTACCCCACCATCAATCTAATGTCACGCGGGCCCATCACTCTAGCGGTAGCGTCCGAAGACTCGCCACCTTTTACCCCTAGGACCGAGGTCCTCGTGGTCATATTTGGTATTAGCACCCCTTTCGAGGCGTTATTCCTAACCGGAGGGTAGGTTACCCACGCGTTACTCACCCGTGCGCCACTTTCCAAGAGGCCGAAACCTCTCTTCTCGTACGACTTGCATGTGTTAAGCACGCCGCCAGCGTTCATTCTGAGCCAGGATCAAACTCTCCGTGTAATTATTAAACGGAAAAAAGTTTTTCCATCAAGGAATCCATTTAGAGCCCTAATTACGCTTGCACGTATTTGTCACTATCTAGTTTTCAAAGAGCGTCGCCAATTTTTTATCGCCTTCAGCGGCAAAAACAGGCATTATAAATATACATCAACTAGCCGTCTGTGTCAAGTCTATTCGGAAACTTTTTTTCGAGTTTTAACCTTTCGACAACTTTGGAAAACCTTTGTTCGGTTTCCCGTTCCATCCGGCTTTTTCGCCGCCCCGGTTTTCCGAGCGGCAAGAGTGAATATTACACGCAGTCGAAAACTAAGTCAAGCGTTTTTTCAAAAAAAATTTAAAAAACTTTTTACCTTAGTAAATCGGATAGTTAAGATTACTTTTTGGGTGTCCGGGGCCGCCCTGCCCACAAATTTTTCGTCCCTGGCCCATTTTTTTTCGCCTCTCCGCCCCCAAAAAACCTCCCGGTTTTCCCTTTGATTATCCATTGGTTGCGCATCGTCCTATCCCCACCAATTGTGATAACTACCGAAATATCATAGGTAATTTTTTCAACTATTTCGCCTCTCCCCCAGCCACGTCTTGGCCCGGCCAAACCCACTCCGAGCCCCGACCATTCCCCAAACTCACCAAAGCCGCGCCATTAAAGGCTTATCGACTATCCAGACCCCAGTCCCGTCCGCCCAACCCCAATAATGTCCCCCTTGCCTCAGCCAATCGACCCCCAACCACCTATCCACCGTCTATCCACTACGGACCCTGGCCCGCACTCAAATAAAACCCAAACCCAGACATAATGGCCAACCGGCCGGCCCGGCCACAGCCTTGGCGCCCCATGACATCCATTTTCGAGAAACATGGGTAAATCGCCGATCAGTCGGAGGGCGGCCGGGAGAACAAACCGCTTGTATTAATGCCTTATACAGCGTGTCTTATGAAATCGATATCAATCTCTATGCAGAAGCTATCAACCGGAGAGCCGAATGCGGGATTATGTTGGGCTCAACATAAGCGGGAGAATCCCGCGTTCAGTTCGGATGGAGGGGAGAAATCCTTCCCAACCCATAAACAATAGGGGGCTGAATCGTTCGTTTCGGAATCCAATTATCAATCGGGCAAAGGATGATGCGTTCGCGGAAACCCCACACTTGTGAAAATGGCGAGGCTTAGCCACCAATAATCAATGAGTTAAAGCATCGGCGACTGGGAAAAGAGACTTATGGCGAACGCATCAAAGGATATTATCTAATACAAATATGATGTACAGGAAAATACATTTATAAAAATTTATGTCCACTCGGTTATTTCTTTTTTTGATGAACCATATGGTATACCTAAAACAATGCCTCTTCGATTACAATATCTGCAAAAATGTTTTGCTCTAGCCAAAAATGAATATACTTCATTTATATCTTCAACTTTATATATGTCTAGAACATCATCTGATATTACCTCAAGTTTGGCATTAAAGTATTTATTAAAATGTTTTATACCAGCTATAGTATTACATGGATAAATTTTTCCATCTTTCAATGTCACACAAGTATTTATTTGCGTACAAAGATTATAACTTCTGCGTAACGACTGTTTGCCTTCCAAGTCTAGAGGATATTTCCACATCAATTTGATGGGAACATCTCTGCCCCCGAAAAAATCAAAGCTTACATTGTAAGCTTTAGCCTTAGATCTTATTTGATCAATATCTAATTTAATTGGATAACGTGATAAACAGATTTGAATCTTAGTTTTTTGGCATGTTTCCCAAAATAAATCTGGCATATTTAACAAAAGTATTCCATTAGTAAAAATTTGTTTTGCTGTTTTTGGAAAATACTGGTCCGCTATGATAATAATATCACTAATTTGTGGATGTAAAAGAGGCTCTCCACCAGTTATATAAAATAGATCTAGATTATTGTGTGTTAACTCTGCTATTTTTTCTATATCTTTTCGATATGTATCAATATTTAGAAAAGTTTTATCTGCTAATGGGCTAAAGGCCGTGCAACATCTACAATTTAGATTACAATGTTCTGTAGCATATACTCCAATCCTCATTGACGTAAGAGGAATATGACAACTTCTAGCGTTGATTTTAAGGCCGATAATTGTCATCCATTTAAATAAAAAACTGTTTTCTGGTATAATTTTTACAATATTATTACGTACAATACCTAAATATTTATGTAAATATCTGTATATATTAATCACTGTTCGCTCCTGTAGAGTTTGACGAAGGCTTTTCCGGCTCTGGCCGAGTTTGTAAATATACGCGGATTTCTGTATTTTGTATTTACAGATAGTTAGGCAATCTCTGACCAGCAATTTTCAAATCAACATATCGTATTCCCTTGAAATCATAATTGATCGAACGGCAATAACCCCTAAATTCGCTTGCGGGCCGAAATATTAGTTTTATATGGTTTTTCTCAACAAAATGGATACCGTTTTTGAGAACTAAAACGATTTTTTTCTCGCCAAAAGTATACCACCAATCACATCGGCCGCGATAAGCCCGAAAGACCGGCTATTGACAACTATATAAAATTATAACGTTTTTCCTTCGGGGTTGTGGCGGTTCAGAACCGATTGGAATTTTGTTCTGCTTTTGGTGGATTAAAACCACCGGCTTTAGCGGCTTATCTTGAAGTCTGGACAACCAGTTTATCCTTACGGCCGAGCCAACCCGACCGCCGCCTTCCCCGTAGGCGGTGGGACTATCGGTAGGCTGTGGGACTATCAAGCACCCCACTGGTGACTTTAGCCTACCTTATCGCCAAACACAACATTCCTGAAAGAGTCCGGGCTGGAGGACGGAAGGGAATCATGGATAAAAAAACGGCGAGGGGTGCCGCCTGGGCGGCCGGCGGGAAGGCAATGGCCCCGGCGACATGGCCTTCATGGCCTTCATGGCCGAACTGGCCGAACTGGCCGGGTTGGGCCGCCTCGGCGGCCTTGGGGGCCTTGGCGGGCTTGATTTTGGCGGTAGCCTCGGGCTGCGCCGTTAGGCCGATACATACCCAAACGCAGCCCTTGGAGATGAACCTCGAACCGGTGCGGGGGGTTATCGAGAACGGTGACTGGGTAGTGATAAGGGGCGTTACCGGCCCGGATAACTTTATCGGGACGGTCACCAACATGCCCTTTTCCCACGCCTCCGTTTACGATATGGAAAACGACGAAGTCATTGAGGCCGACAGCCACGGCGTCCACCGAACCCCGTTGGCGGATTATTTGGCCTCGGCCTCGAGGGTCTGGATCGTTAAGCCGGTTTGGGCCACGGAAGAGACCAGGCCATTGGCGGCGCGCCTGGCCCGCTCGCTGGTCGGCAGGCCTTACGATTACACCGGACTAATCGGCTTGGGCCTTAGCGACAGCTATTACTGCTCCGACGCTGGCCATAAGCGTGTGGCGGCCTTTCATGGGGGACGCGGAGGTAAACGCCATCCCCTTGGTCGTTTCGCCGGGCCGGCTACACCATTTGGGGCGGGTGGTCTACGATTCGTTGGAGATTGGCTTGGGCAAAGTCCCGGCCGGCCAAAAGTAAGGCCGACGGGGGGCGGGCCAACCGCAAGGCGAGTTGGCCTCGAAAGTAAGAAAGGACTGGGCGAGCCCGAGGGGGCTTGGCCAGTCCTTTGGTTTGTGGGGCGCGACCCGGCGGCGCCCGGAGGGGACCCGAGAGGGGACCCGGGAGGGGCGGCGGGTCAGTCGGCTTTGACGCGCTTGATCTTGGCCCCCAAGCCGTTAAGTTTCTCGTCCAGGCGGTCGTAGCCGCGGTCGAGGTGGTAGACGCGGGTTATTTCGCTGGTCCCCTTGGCGGCCATGGCCGCCAGGATTAGGGAGGCCGAGGCCCGCAAGTCGGAGGCGGTCAGGGGGGCGCCCGAGAGGCGTTCCACACCTTTAACCACCGCCGTTCGGCCTTCCAGGGTGACGTCGGCCCCGAGGCGCCGGAGTTCGGCCACGTGCATGAAGCGGTTTTCAAAAATGGTCTCGGTTATGATTGAGGCGCCCTTAGCCGTGGCCATGGTGGCCAGGAACTGGGCCTGCATGTCGGTCGGAAAGCCCGGGTAGGGGCCGGTGGTGACGTTTACGGCCGACAGGAGCCCCCGGTGGGCCTCGACGGTCAGATCGCCGTTTTCGGCCCGCAGAAAGACCCCGGCCTCGGTAAACTTGCCCATGACCACGGCCAGATCGTTCAACCGGGCCCCCTTGATGGTGGCCCGGCCGCCGGTCATGGCCACGGCGGAAATAAGCGTCCCGGCCTCGATTCGGTCGGGCATGACGGCGTGGCTGGCGGCTTTTAGCGAATCCACCCCCTCGATTTCCAGCTCGTCGCTTTCGATCCCGGATATCTTGGCCCCCATGGCCACCAGGGCCCGGGCCGTATCGGCCACCTCGGGCTCCCGGGCGGCGTTGCGGATGACCGTCTTGCCCTTGGCCAGGACGGCGGCCATCAGGACGTTTTCGGTCCCGGTAACGGTTACAGAATCGAAGCGGATGTCGGCCCCGACCAAGCCGTCCTTGGGGGCCCGGCCCACGATGTCGCCGCCGGTAAGGTCAAACTCGGCCCCCATGGCCGCCAGGGCTTTGAGGTGGAGGTCGATGGGCCTGACCCCTATGGCGCAGCCGCCGGGGAGGGAGACCTTGGCCCGACCGTGCCTGGCCAATAGGGGACCCAGGACCAGCGAGGATGCCCGCATGGTCTTTACCAAATCGTGGGGGGCCTCGGGCTTATCCAGACTGGACATGTCCAGGAGGGCTTCCTCCCGGTAGCCGCCCCCGTTTTCCGGGTACAGTTCGGCCCGGCCGCCCATGTAACCGAGAAGGCGGCCCATGGTCCGGAGATCGCCCAATCTGGGTATGTTCGTGAGGGTCAAGGGGCCGTCGGCCAAAATCGAGGCGGCCATGAGGGGCAAGGCGGCGTTTTTGGCCCCGCTGACCCGGACGGTTCCGGAAAGCGGCGCCCCACCCTCTACCAAAAGCTTGTCCATGGGGGTTCCTTGGCGTGATGTTCGCGGCTAAGCCGCCGCCTTTGGGCGGCGGACGGCCTTAAAAGGCCACGCCGCCTTTGGGCGGCGGGGCGGTGGGGCCGTTGGGTCGGGCATACTCCAAATAGGCGTAAGCCGAGTGGTTATGGATGGACTCAAAGTTTTCGGCCGCGATGGAAAACCACAAGTAATTGGGGTCGGCCATTAGTTTTACGGCCACCTCCCTGACCACGTCCTCGACGAACCTGGGGTTGTCGTAGGCCGTTTCGGTGACCATCTTTTCGTCGGCCCTCTTGAGGAGCGAATAGACCTCGCTGGAGGCCGAAGTTTCCACCAACCTGATCAAATCTTCCATCCAGAAAAAATGGTCATAGCGGACGGTGACCTTAACTTCGCCCCTTTGGTTGTGGGCCCCGTAGCGACTGATCTCCCGGGAGCAGGGGCAGAGGGTGGTCACCGGGACGCTGACGCAGACGGTAATGTCCTTCTCGTCCCCGGAATCGTGGCCGGTCAGCGAGCAGCCGTATTCCATCAGCCCCACGGCCCGGGTCACCGGGGCGGATTTCTCCATGAAAAAGGGAAAACTGAGCTCCAGGTGGGCGGAAGCGGCGTCCAGTCGGGAACGCATGGCCGAAAGTATGGTCGGCAAGGTGTTGCTGGAAATGCTGTGCCGGTACTGGGAAAGGATTTCGATGAAGCGGGACATATGGGTGCCCTTATGGTGGTGGGGCAACTCCACGTACATGTTTACCGAAGCCACGGTCCTCTGGGATCCGCCGGCCCGGTCCTTGACGCTGATGGGGTAGCGGATATTTTTAACCCCGACCTGATCGATCTTAATCCTGCGGCTGTCAAACTGGTTTTGGACGTCGATCATGCGCGAGTGCCCGTCTTCCGGGCCGTCGTTTAGGCATCCGTTTTGGGGCCCGGTAGCCGGGGCGGGGTCGGCGGTCGGGGCGGGGTCGGCGGTCGGGGTTGGCGACAAAGTTCTCATAAAAATAACCCAAGAAAACCCCCGACGCCGGCCGGGGAAGAAAATAGTCCCGAACTTCGGCGCCCATCGGGGGCCGGTGGCGATGGGGGACGCCGGCCGGGGAAGAAAATAGCCCCGAACTACGGCACCCATCGGGGGCCGGTGGTGTGGGGGCCGGTGGCCTCGGGTGACACCGGTTTCAAAAAACGCCAACCTATCCCTTACTTTCAACAAAAATGTCGTAAATCTTGCGAAATTATGCGTCTTTGGCTGGGCGAAAGGATATTGCCGGGCCTAGCCTGCCTCGCTGGCGCGAAAGGACTTTCGAGGCTGCCGAGCGCTTGGCCCAAATTCTAACGTCTAATTTCTCACATGGGGATATTTTACTATCCAAGGGGATATTTCTCAAGGCGGGGCCCCAAGGGCGTTTATTTTGGGGGAAAACCATTACCCCGGCCGCCGCCTGGGTGAAGGCGGGCGGGGGGTTTCAGTTGGGGTTTAGCTCCAGCGACTCCAAAGAATCCTGGGGCTCGGGGGCGGCTTCCAGAGGGGGCTCGGGCCCGGGGGCCCCGGGGGCCCCGGTTACGGGGTCGGCGGGGAGCGGGGGCTCGGTGGGGAGAGGGGGCTCTGGGGTCTCGTCGTCCCAGGGGGTCAGCGGGCGCCAGGGGAGTTTGGGTTGGGCCAAATCGGCCAAGTTGCCGTCCTCGCCGCCGTAGGGGAGGTTGGGGTTAAGTTCAATGGCGGCCTCTTGGCGGGTTTTGGCCAGCCACTGGTTAAAAGCCCGCTCGCCGACCTGCCGCTCGTATTCGTTTATGGCCGCCTTGGCCAGCTCGGCCGGATCGACGGCCTTTACCACCTCGAGTACCTCAAAAACGGCCAGGCTTCCGGTAAGTTTGATGGGGCCGGTCATTTTGTTGGGACTGGCTAAGGCTTTGGTGAGCTGGGGGCCCAGATTGGCTGCCCTGAAGCGCTTTAGGGTCTCGGGCGACAAGAGGTTTAGGGACATGGGCCCGGCCACCCGGGCCTCCAATCCGGCCTCCCGGATTCTTTCGGCCATCCGTTCCAGGCCATTGGGGGCGGCGCCGTCGGCGGGCGAAGGCCCGGGGCCGGGCGAAGGGCCGGGGCCGGCGGCCAGAAGGCGCCTGGATTCTTCGCCTTCCTGGGCCAAGAGTACCCTGACCTTATAGACGGAGGAGAAAGAATACTTGGCCAACCAGTTCCGAAAAAATATCCGCCACTCGGCGCTGTCGTAACGCCCTTCCCTCTTGGCGATCAGGCCGCCCATGCGCTTAAGGAGAAGCTGCTTGCCCACGGCCTTGGCCAAGGATTCCCCGGCGCCGCCCAGGCCGGCCTGACAGACGGCCAGGCTGGGATCGTTCGCGCAGCCCAAGGATACCCGGAAACTCTCCAAATTGGCCTCCAGCTCGGCCGGATCGACGGCCAGATTTTCTTTCTCGGCGGCCTGCCTGATGAGCTCCTCGTCGATTAGCCTATCCAAGATCCTGGCCACTATGGCCGCCCCGTCGTCGCCGTCCAAGGTCAGCGGCTGGTGATAACCCAAATTAATCACCTCTTCCAGGGCCGAGGTGGGAATGGGCTGGCCGTTGACCGTGGCGATGGTGGCGGAATCCCACAACTGGCGGCGGTAAAAGTGCTGGAAGGCCCAGGCGGCCAGGGACAGCAAAGCGGCCAACAGAAGGGGGACCAAGATCAAAGTTTTGATTCTCTTGGGGATCAACGAAGGCTCCTAGTCGGGGCCGCCTGGGCGGCGCCGGGTCGGCCGGCGGCGAACCGGCCGGCCTTAGGCGTTTTATATCCCAAGACGGGCCGGATGGCAAACGGGGGCACCCGAGCGCCCGGGCTAACCCCAAGCCCCGGCCTGGGGGCCAGGGGATGGGCTTAGGCGACGCGGGACAAAAAATCCCGGATGCCGGCCATGGGGTCGGCCGAGGTTTGGTATTCGCCACGGTCCACGAAAAGTTTCCCCTCTGGCGTAAGTTTGTGTTTTTTGGAACCGGCCAGAAGTTTGATGATTTTGTCGGGGTTGGCGGGGCCCCGCTCGTCGAAGGTGACGGTGAGGCCCACGTCGCCGCAAAGGAGCCGCCTGGCTTGGGCTTTGACGAGAAGGATCTTGATCTCCATGAGGGTCAAGAGGTTGCGGGCCTCGATGGGCGGAGGGCCCAGGCGGTCGCGGATCTCGGCCCCCATGTCGGCCACCTCGTCCAGGGTCTTGCAGGCGGAAAGCCGCCGATAGAGGACGACCCGTACCGAGGTGTCCGGGGCGTAATCGGCCGGAAGGAAACAGGGAAGGCCTATGGTCACCTCCGGCTCGTATTCCTCGAAATAGTCTTCGTTTTTAAGCTCCCTGATGGTCTGCTCGAGGAGCTGGGAGTACATCTCGTAGCCGACCAAGGCGGCCTGGCCGGATTGGGCCGAGCCCAATATGTTGCCGCTTCCGCGAATTTGCAAATCGTGTAGGGCCACCTGGTAACCGCTCCCCAGATCGCTGTGGTCCAGGAGGGCCTTAAGGCGCTTTTGGGCGTCGGCGGTCAGGGTGTCGGGGTTATCGACCATCAGGTAGCAGTAGGCCTGTTCGTGGCCGCGCCCGACCCGACCACGCAGCTGGTAGAGCTGGGCCAGGCCGAAACGGTCGGCCTGATCGATTATGATGGTGTTGGCCGAAGGAAAATCCAGCCCGGACTCGACGATGGTAGTGGTGATCCAGACGTCTATCTCGCGCTTTACAAATTTTTCCATGACCGCTTCCAGATCGGCGGGGGACATTTGTCCGTGGCCCACCCCGAAGCGGGTCAAGGGCATGAGTTCCCGGAGGTTTTTCACCCATTGGCCGATGTCCTTTACCCGGTTGTGGACCAAAAAAGTCTGCCCGCCCCGGGCCAGCTCCCGGTCGATGGCCTCGACGATGGCCTCGTCGTTTCTGGCCATGAGGCTGGTCTTGACGGCCAGGCGGTCCTGGGGCGAGGTCTCTATGAGGGACATGTCCCTTATGCCGTTCATGGACATGGAGAGGCTTCGGGGGATGGGGGTGGCGCTCATGGACAAAACGTCGATCGAGGTTCGGTACTTTTTTAATTTTTCCTTGTGGGTTACCCCGAATCGGTGCTCCTCGTCGACGATGAGAAGGCCCAAGTCCTTAAAGGCTATGTCCTTCTGGAGGAGGCGGTGGGTGCCGATGACAATGTCGACCGTCCCCAAGGCCAAACCAGCCAAGATTTTTTTCTGCTCGGCCGGTTTTTTAAAGCGCGAAAGCGAGGCCACTGTGAAAGGCCATTTCGCGAAGCGCTCGGAAAAACTGCGCTCGTGTTGCTCGCAAAGGATGGTGGTCGGGACCAAAACGGCCACCTGTTTCCCGTCGTTGGCCACCTTAAAGGCGGCCCGCATGGCCACTTCCGTTTTGCCGTAACCCACGTCCCCGCAGACCAGCCGGTCCATGGGCTTGGCGGATCCAAGATCGGAGAGCACTTCCTCGATGGAACGTTCCTGATCCTCGGTCGGTTCGTACTCGAAGGCGGCCTCAAATTCCATCATGGCGTTGTCCCGGTCGGTGAAGGCGTGCCCGTTGGCCGTTTGCCGGGCGGCGTAGAGTTTGAGGAGCTCCTCGGCCATCTCGCGGATGTTTTCCTTGACCTTGCTTTTAACCTTCTCCCAGGAACCGGATCCCAGGCGGTCCAGCTGCGGGGGGCGATCGTTGGCCCCTACGTATTTGGTGACCGTGGAGAACTGCTCCACCGGAATCAGCAAAACGTCCCCGCCTTTATAAACCAAGTGCAAGAAATCGCCCTTTTGGCCGGTAGTTACCGGGACGTGGACCAGGCCCTGGTATTGGGCTATGCCGTGGAGGTTATGGACGGCGTAGTCGCCGACGCTAAGATCTTTTAGGCCCCCAAAATCCTTGATGGCCTTGATGTCGGCCTTGGCCCGGCGCCGGAGCCTTTGGCGGGTACCCAAGATCTCGTCCTCGGACAGGAA
>JAIRNQ010000273.1 GCA_031257955.1 Deltaproteobacteria bacterium
ATCGGTGATAATTTTCAGTTTTTTGACGATGCTGTTGCCTTAAATGAGTTTATGTTTAACGAAGAAGAAGCTGGGCGAATTGCGGCATGACTCGAAAAATGTTTTCGGAAGTTGGTATATAATTGGAAGGCCCATAACCCCGGGAGGGGGAATTAACCGATGGCGAGTCCCATGGGGACCGTCAGGCCCAGGCCCCATTCGGTAGGCCCAGTACTGGACAATTTGCCAATCTGGCAGCCAAATTTTTAACTGAATGGTGAAAAGAACTTTATTACATAAATTTTATCGTTCGGGTATATAAAAAAACATACCGGGGCGATCCAAACGTACCTTAAATTCATTACTTCCCAGTTCCGTCTGGGAAACCTTCGGGGAAAAAAGCATGAAAAAATTGATTCTGGCCCTTTTGTGTTCGGCCGTGGCCTTGGCGGCCATCCCGTCCATGGCTTACGACATCTCCATCATCCAACACGCCTTACATCCCTCCCTGGACGCCGCCGCCCAGGGTTTTCAAGATGTTTTGAAAGATTCCGGCCTGGAAATCAAGGTCAATCCCATCCACTATTCGCAGTCCAACAGCACCACATCCCAGCAAAATGTCAACGAAATCATTGACCAGAAGCCGGCCTTGATACTGGCCGTCTCCACCCCGAGCGCCCAACACGTGGTAGCCAAGGTTAAAGACACGCCGGTTCTCTTCACTGCCGTGACCGACCCGGTGGCCGCCGAGCTGGTGGCCAGCCTCGATAAGCCGGGCGGAAACGTCACGGGCACCAGCGACATGTCCCCGCTGGCCGATCTGGTGGGCATAATCCGGGAGATCCATCCCGAGGCCAAGACCATTGGCACGATCTACAATCCCGGCGAGATAAACAGCGTCGTCCAGATTAAAATTGTCCAGCAGGCCGCAGAGACCCACAACTTCACCTTGGTTGAGGCCACCACCTCCGACAACGCCGGGGTCACCCAGGCCGCCCAGAGCCTGATCGGAAAGGCGGACGTCATCCTAATCGTCACCGACAACACCGCCATTTCTTCCTATGAGGCCATTATGAAGGTGTCTTTGGATCACAAGATCCCCCTCTACCCGGCCGAGGCCGATTCCTTGGCCAAGGGCGGATCCTTGACCCTTTCTTTGGATTATTACGAGCTGGGCCGCCAGACCGGTGACATAGCCGTCAAAATCCTTAAGGATGGCACCAAACCGGCCGACATCCCGGTCGAGTTCCAAAAGAACTTCAAGCTGGTTTATAACGGTAAATTCCTCGAGCAAATCGGGCAAACCCTTCCCAAATCCGTTCTGGATCGCGCCGCAGAAGTCTCGAAGTGAGTTTTTACGCCTTTACTGGGGCCATAGAACAGGGACTTGTCTATGGCCTTATGACTCTTGGGGTATTTATTACCTTTAGGGTTCTTGACTTTCCGGATCTGACCGTTGACGGGAGCCTTCCATTGGGCGCGGCCGTTTCGGCGGTCTGCATAACCGGCGGGATGAGCCCCTGGTTGTCCCTGCTTCCGGCCATGGGCGCGGGCTTCTTGGCCGGCATGGTCACGGGCATCCTAACCACCAGGCTTAAAATACTCCACCTCCTGGCTTCGATATTAACCATGACCGCCCTATACTCTGTGAATATCAGGGTCATGGGCGGTCGCCCCAACGTGCCTTTGATTACTAAGCCAACGGTTATCGGCCCGGTCAGGGAGCTGGTCTCTTCCTTGGGCATAAACCCTTGGCTGGCGTCCAGTTTCCTATTTTTGGTGCTGGTTATATTCGTTGTGGCCGTTTTAATCTGGCTTATGCGCACCGAGTTCGGCCAGGCCTTACTGGCCACCGGCGACAACCCCAAGATGATCACCAGCCTGGGCGTCAACACCAGCTTCACCATCGTCGTGGGCGTGGGCCTTTCCAATTCACTGGTCTCGCTTTGCGGGGCCCTGGTCGCCCAAAACCAAGGGACGGCCGAGGTCTCCATGGGCGTGGGTACCATCGTGGCCGGCTTGGCCTCAATCGTGGTTGGGGAGACCCTATTCGGCGGCCGGCGCATCGTCAGCCGGATCATCAGCGTGGTCCTGGGCTCGGTCATCTACCGTCTGGCCATCGCCATGGCCCTTTCGATGAACGTCTTCAGACCTTCCGATTTAAACCTAATTACCGCTTCAATCGTGGTCGCCTCCCTTTGTTTACCAAAGGTAAAGACCTATTTTCGTAACCGGAGCTATCGCGACAAAAATGCCTAAATGTCTCCGCCTCTACCGTGCCCGCGTCCCAATGTTTGCCAAAGATAACGGCCCCTTTTCGTAACCGGAGCTATCGCGACCAAAATGCCTAACGTCTCCACCTTTAAGGCGCCCGCCTTAGACAGGTACCCGGCCCCGGCCTTCGGGGTCAGCGAAGTAAAAATGCTTGACGCCACATCCTTGGTAAAATATTTCTACCGCGGAACCGTAAATGAGGTTCTGGCCTTGGATCACGTCGATCTAAAAGTCGATTCCGGCCAGTTCGTTTGTATCATAGGCTCCAACGGCGCAGGCAAATCCACCCTTATGGGCTGCGTCTCCGGTTACTCCCTCCCCGACCAGGGCTCGACCATACTGGACGGCCGCGACATCACGATGTGGCCGGAATACAAAAGATCCAAACTGATTGGCCGAGTTTTTCAGGATCCCTTGGCCGGCACCTGCGCCTCTATGACCATCGAAGAAAACATGGCCTTGGCCCTCAGAAGGGGTAAACGGCGCGGCTTTCGGCGGGGCGTGACCAATTCCGAGCGGGAACTCTTCCGAGCCAGCTTGGCCAAACTCGACTTGGGGTTAGAAACTAGGTTGACCGACCAAGTGGGGCTTCTTAGCGGCGGCCAACGCCAATCCATAACGCTTTTGATGGCCACCTTAATTAAGCCCAAGCTTCTTTTGTTGGACGAACACACCGCCTCCCTGGACCCCAAAACCGCCGATCTGATCATGAAAATGACTCGCCAATTGGTCGAGGAAGAGCGCATAACCACCATCATGATCACCCACAACATGCAACAGGCCATAAACTACGGGCACCGGCTAATCATGCTTCACCATGGCCGGATCATTCTTGACTTTGGGCCCGACGCCAAAAGCAAGCTGACCGTAAAAGATCTGCTGCAGCGATTCCACTCCGCCGCCCCCAACGGCTCCGACTCCCTATCCGACAGAATGCTCTTGGGCTGATACCCCCATGTCGGAAAGCCTCGCTTCCCCCCAAAACCAGACCCCGGCTGGGCCTTGGGCCTCGCTAAACGCCGGTTTTTTGGCCGGGTCGCCCTTGCTTTTGGGCATCGTCCCCTTTGGGCTAATCTACGGGGCCTCGGCCAAATTGGCTGCCCTTACCCTTACCCAATCCGTGGCCATGAGCCTTACCGTGTTCGCCGGTTCCGCACAGCTTTTTTTCGTTAACCTTTGGGCCTCCAAAGTGGCCGTCCCCATATTGGTCTTAACCTGCCTGGCCTTAAACCTACGCCTTCTGATCTACGGGGCCTCCATAGGCCTAAAGCTTGGCCCGCCAAGTTCCTTTCCCATGGCCCTGGCCCGTTCTTACATACTGACCGACGAGAGCTACGCCGTCAGCACCGTGGCTTTCCTCAGGCCCAACTTTAGATACCAGAAAGCCTTTTTCTACATCGGTTCCGGCCTCCCCACCTGGCTGGGCTGGCAGATCACCTGCGTCATGGGTTACCTGGTCGGATCGGTCATCCCAGCCAACTGGCCCCTGGGCTTGGCCGTGCCACTGTTGTTCTTGTCCCTGTTGATCTCCATCCTTCGGGCCGGCGGGGAAAAGGGCGGTTCCAAACTTCTGACCGTGGCCGTCGCCGGCCTTTCGGCCATCTTCCTGGGCCGCCTGCCCTATAACCTTGGCCTTATCGTCGCCATCGCCCTGGGCGTGGCCGCTGGGATGATCCATGAAAAAAGGCTGTCCCGATGAGCGCCCATCAGTATTGGCTGGCCTTGATTTTGGTCACCTTGGGCACGTTGGTTTACCGGCTGGTTTTCCTGGGCGGCAAGAGAAGCCCCACCCTGCCCGACTTTCTAAAAAAGGCCATGGATTATGTCCCCACGGCCGTGTTGGCGGCTTTGGTCATTCCCCAGTTCATTCGCCTGCCACACCCCGACTGGACGGTCCTGGGGGCCGGTATCGCCGCCTCCTTTTCGGCTTGGTTTTTAAAGATTGACGTGCTGGCCCTGGTGGTCGGCTTCCTGGCCTACGGGATCCTGGTCGCCCTCCTGGGCTAACCGCTCCCACCGGCCCCAGGGCCCCTCCGCTACCGAGGCCTGGCCGGCCTTGGCCCAGTCGCCCCCCACAGCTATCGCGGTCCCTCCGCTACCGCGGCTTGGCCGGCCTTGGCCCAGCGGCCCCCACAGCTATCACGGCCCCTCCGCTACCGCGGCCTGGCCGGCCTTGGCCCAGCGGCCCCCACAGCCATCGCGGCCCCTCCGCTACCGCGGCTTGGCCGGCCTTGGCCCAGCGGCC
>JAIRNQ010000312.1 GCA_031257955.1 Deltaproteobacteria bacterium
GGGCCGGACCTGCGTGGCCGGGGCCCCCATCGCCGTCGACTACGAAAAAGATCGATTCACCGCGGATAAGGAAGTAATCAAAGCCGGCGATTGGATCTCTCTGGACGGCACCACCGGCGAAGTAATCAAAGGCCACCTCCCGACCAAGGGCATCGATTTGCACCAGGATTTCTTCACCTTCATGAAATGGGTCGAAGCCGAAAAGACCATGAAAGTTCGGACCAACGCCGACACCCCGACCGACGCCCAGGTGGCCCGCACCTACGGGGCCGAGGGCATAGGCTTGTGCCGGACCGAGCACATGTTTTTTGAGGCCGACCGCATCGACCACGTCCGGGCCATGATCCTGGCCAATAGCTTGGCCGATCGCCAAAAGGCCCTCTCCCGGCTCTTGCCCATGCAGCGGGAAGACTTTCTGGGCATCTTTAAGGCCATGGACGGGTTGCCGGTGACCATCCGCACCTTGGACCCACCGCTCCACGAGTTTTTGCCGCACACCGAGCGCGAGATCGCCGATCTGGCCAAGAAATTCTCCCTGCCCCTGGCCGAGGTTAAGGGGCGCATCGAGGCCCTCCACGAACAGAATCCCATGCTGGGCCTCCGGGGCTGCCGTCTGGGCATCCTCTTCCCCGAGATAACCGAGATGCAGGCCCGGGCCATCTTTGAGGCCGCCCTTAAGGCCACCCAAGAGGGCGTCAAGGTCCTTCCGGAGATCATGATCCCGCTTATCGGAAACGAGAAAGAATTCGCCGTCCAGAAGGCCATCGTCGACCAAGTGGCCACCGAGGTCCTCGGCCAGTCCAAGGCCAAGGTCAACTACCTGGTCGGGACCATGATCGAGCTGCCCAGGGCCGCCCTGGTGGCCGACAAGGTGGTCGAGGCCGGGGCCCAGTTCTTCTCCTTCGGGACCAACGATCTAACCCAAACCACCTTTGGCCTCTCCCGCGACGACAGCGGCGTCTTCCTGCCCCAGTACCTCGATCAGCACATCTGGGACAAGGATCCCTTCGTCTCCATTGACGTTGAGGGTCTGGGCCAGCTGATGTCCATCGGGGTCGCCAAGGGCCGCTCGGCCGACGAGAAACTCAAAATCGGCATCTGCGGCGAACACGGCGGCGACCCGCCCTCGGTGAAGTTCTGCTATAGCCTGGGCTTCGACTACGTTTCCTGCTCGCCCCACCGCGTCCCCCTGGCCAGGCTGGCTTCGGCCCAGGCCTCCCTGGAGGGCAAGGAGGAAGAGCTGCCCGAGATCGTTTCCACCCGGCCGGCCCGCAAGCCCAACAAGGGCCAGCTCCCGCACCGCAAGGAGACCTCCGAGTTCAGGAAAAACCAGGCCAAGAAAGTCGCCGACACCATAGGCCCCTTGGCCCAGGAAGCCATCGATTCCATTAAACCCATTTCCGATCGGGTCTTGGCCAACAGTCGCATGGGCCTGGGCAACAAACTGACCCAAAGCCGCGCCTCCCGCGGCGGTCCCGGCGCCATCAAAGCCGCCGGCCCGGCCAAGCCCGGCCCAAAAAAACGCTCCTAACCCCTCTCCTCCCCTTAGACGGCTTGGGTTCCCCGCCCAGGCCGTCTATTTTTTTGGGGGCCCAGGGAGGGCCCGGCCCCCCCTGCCCAAGTCCTTTCTGGGGCCCTTTCTGGCCGCCCCGTTTCCGCCAGGCGGAACGCCTTTCCCGCCGAGCGAAACTGCCCCGTTTTCCGCCGACCCTTCCCGCGCTATTCTTTTATCCAATCGGTTAAGCGTAAAGCCCGCCGCCTTTGGCCCGAAAAATATTTTCTCGCCAAAATACGGCCCATCCTTGAAAATCCGAAAATTTTTCTCTATAATTTCAATTAGTTACATAGAACTCTTTAGGCCCCTCCGGCCCCGCCCTGGCCACGCCATAGCCCCTCCGGTTCCCCCCGGCCCCGCCCTGGCCCCAGTCGGCGCCAGGCCGGTACCCGGCCGGTCTTATCGGGACCCCTCACGCCCGTAGGCGGTCCTGGCCGGCAACAAATTGGCCCTTTGGCCTTGCCCCTTTGGCCAGCCGTCAAGACGGCGG
This sequence comes from Deltaproteobacteria bacterium, assembly GCA_031257955.1. Taxonomy (GTDB): domain Bacteria; phylum Desulfobacterota; class Desulfarculia; order Adiutricales; family Adiutricaceae; genus JAIRNQ01. The sequence goes on from JAIRNQ010000312.1 coordinate 2,046, forward strand.
TCGCCACGATTCCATTAGTTGCCCGTAAATCCAGGCATCAAAGCCCATAAAACCATCTTCGTCGGTCCCACTTTTAAGCCCGGGACCGGTTTTCTCAGGGAGGACAAGAAATGCTAAAAGCCAACACCGGATCTTCCACCAACGCCGATCCCGCCGTCGCCGGCAAGGAAGCGGCCTCCAAAGCCAAAGCCGGCCTTAGCGATCCCAAGGTAGCCTTCGTCTACAGCGGGGTCCAGTACGACCAGGCGAAACTCCTGGGCGCCATCTCCGCCGAGCTGCCGGGCGTGCCCCTTATCGGCAACACCGCCTTTACCGGGGTCATTACCCCCGAGGGTTTCGTCACCGGCGAAAACGGTTTCGTGGGCATACTGGCCCTCTCCGATCCGGGCCTGGTCATCGGCCGGGCGGGATCGGCCAAGGTCGACGGCGACGCCAGGTCCACCGGACGCAAGGTGGCCCTGGAAGCCTTGGCCAGCGCCGGTAAAGGCGGCCCGGGCAAGGTCCAGCCGCCCAATTACTATTACATGGTCGCCCCGCCGGGCGAGGAGGAGTTTTATCTTAAGGGCATCTCCGAGGTCATCGGCCGGGTGCCGGTCTTTGGGGGCAGCGCCGCCGACAACGAAATCGCCGGCAAGTGGCTCCTCTACACCGACGGCCTGGTCACCGCCGACGGCGTGGCCGTGGCCTTCTTCTGGACCGAAGCCCCCTTCGCCAACGTCTTCACCGGGGCCTACGAGGAGACCGCCAACTCCGGGATCATCACCAAAATCAAAGGGAACCGCACCCTGGTTGAGATCGACGGCCAGCCGGCGGTCCAGAAATACGCCCAGTGGACCGGCAAAGACCCCAAGGATCTGGCCGGCTTTAACCTCCTGGTGGCCACCATCACCGCCCCCTTGGGGGTCAAAGACCGCCTGGGCGAGCTGATCGCCATCCGCCACCCCATGAACGGCAACGAGGACCTCTCCATGGAGATCGGGGCCAACCTGGCCGTGAACACCGCCGTCATCCAGATGAACGGCAGCGTCGACGGGCTCATCGCCTCGGCCGGGGCCCAAGTGAAAGAGGTCGTCAAAAAACTGGGCCAGACCCCGGGCGCGCTCCTTCTGGTCCACTGCGGCGGACGCCGGGCCGGCATCGGCGACCGGATCGCCGAAGCGGCCAATGCCATAAAAGAGGCCGCCGGGGACGTCCCCTTCATCGTCAACTTCACCTTTGGCGAATACGGCTTCCACGACGACGGCAACAACACCACCGGCGGGCTCATGCTCTCCTACGCGGCCCTAGCCTGACATCGGCCAACCCCGGCCGGGCCTTTGGGCCCGGCCAATTTCATCAAAAAACCAAAACGTAAATAAGGAAAACTTCCATGAAAATGATCATTGACAATAAAGAGGTCGATAGCCTCTCCGGCGAAACTTTTGAGGTAACCGCCCCGGCCACGGGCAAGGTCATCGATACCGTGCCCAAAGCCACCGAGGCTGACGTGAAGCTGGCCATCGACGCGGCCTTCCGGGCCCAAAAAAGCTGGGCCAAGGTGCCCATACACCAGAGGGTGGCCATACTGGGCGACTTCCTGAATTTGGTCGAGGCCCAGAAGGAGAGCTTGGCCCAGACATTGTCCGCCGAAAACGGCAAGCCCATTAACGAGGCCCGGGCCGAGATCGGAAACGTCCGCATAGGCTTCACCGCTTTCATGGAAAGGGCCAAGCACTTCTACGAAAGCGTCATCCCGGCCGGGACCGAGGCCGGCCAGGACAACAACCTCCAGATTATAACCCGTGAGCCCATCGGGGTGGTGGCCTGCATCATACCCTTTAACTTCCCCTGCGATCTCTTCGACCAGAAGGTGGCGCCGGCCCTTCTGATGGGTAACGCCCCCATCGTCCTGCCCTCCTCCGACAACCCGCTGACCCTCTTGCGGCTAACCAAGCTCCTGGCCGAGGCCGGCCTTCCGGCCGGGGTCTGCCAGTGCCTGACCGCCCCAGGGGCGGTTAAATCCGCGGCCGTCACCGATCCCAGGGTTACCCTGATTACCCTGACCGGCAGCACAGAGGTCGGCTTGGCCACCCAAAAGCTGGCCGCCCAAAACCTCACCAAAACCGCCCTCGAGCTGGGCGGGAACGACGCCTTCATCGTTCTCGAGGACGGGGACGTGGATCTGGCCGTGGAGGAGATGATCTGGGGCCGCATGTACAATACCGGCCAGGTCTGCTGCGCCAGTAAGCGCTTCCTGATACATAACTCCCTCAAGGACGAGTTCGCCGAGAAAGCCGTAGAGCGCATTAAGCGGCAGAAATACGGCGATCCGGCCAAGGAGGACACCCAGATCGGTTGCCTCATCAGCGAAAAGGCGGCCATCGCCGTCGAGGCCCAGGTTAAAAAAACCGTGGACCAGGGCGGCAAGGTCCTCTTAGGCGGCAAGCGCGACGGGGCCTTCTACGATCCCACGGTCATAGTCGACGTTCCCAAGACGGCGGACGTGGCCTCGGATCTGGAGATCTTCGGGCCGGTCGTCTCCATCATCGGCTTCGACACCGACGAGGAAGCCGTGGCCATAGCCAACCAGTCCATCTTCGGCCTTTCCAGCTGCGTGTTTTCTAAGGATTACAAAAGGGCTTGGAAGGTGGCTTCGCAAATGGAAGCCGGGGCGGCGGTAATCAACGGGGCCAGTTTCTTCCGGGCTTTCGAGATGCCCTTCGGCGGTTGGAAGCAGAGCGGTCTGGGCACCGAGGGGGTCATGAGCACCTTCGAGGAGATGACCCGCGTAAAGACCATCGTCCTCAAAAACCTCACCGCCTAAAACTCAGGCGGTCCCCACAAAACCCAACTTCCCAGCCGCCCGCCTCCCGGGCGCCTGGGCCAGTCTTTCTCGGTCAGTCGCCTCCAGGGAGACGCCTGGGCCAGTCTTTCCCAGCCAGCCGCAATTGGTTCCGCGGACATCGGCCGGGCCGCCTCTCCGCCTTCCTCCCCGGGTGGAGAGGCCTTTTTTTGGCCCCTCCCCCGACCCATCCTGTCGGGGGGGTGGGCTACCGTAAAATCGTTATCCGCCGTGGCCCAGGTTGCGGGAAATGGCCCGGGCCTTGGACATGACCTCGGCGGCGACTTCGGGGACCCGCTCCTCGGTGAGAATGGCCGGCGGTCCGCTGGCGCTGATGGCCGCCACCGTCTCCCCCCGATAGTCGTATATCGGGGCCCCCACGCAGCGATTGTTTTGGCTATACTCCATGTTGTCCACGGCGTAGCCTTGCCGTCGCACCAGGCGGATCTCCTCCCGGAGAGCGGCCAGGGTTACGATGGTATTGGGGGTAAAGCGCTCAAAGGCGCACCGACCCATGACTTGCGAGAGCTCCTCACCGGAAAGCCCGGCCAGCAAGCACTTTCCCAAAGAGGAACAGTAGGCGTGCATTCTAAGCCCAATCTGCGAATACAGCTTAACCCCCGAGAGAACGTCGATGCGTTCGATATAAACGACCTGGTCCCCTTCCAAAACCCCCAAATGCGCCGTCAGGCCCAGTTCCACCGTCAGCCTGGCCAGATGCTGTCTGGCCTCGGTCTGAAGCTCCAGGCTGTTTATGTAATAACTGACCGCCTCGATGAGCTTAAGGCCAATCTGGTAGCCGCCGTCCTCGCGCCTGGCGGCGTAGCCTCTCCGAACCAGGGTCGAAAGCAGCCGATGGGTCGTGCTCTTGGGGAGACCGATGCTCTTGGCCAGCTCGGTCAGGGTCATGCCCTCCTGACGGGTCGATAGCGACTCGACGATATCCAAGACCCGCTCAATCGACTTGACGCCTTTCTCCCCAATCGCCTCCCCGGCGCTCTCCCCGACCGCCTCCCCGGCGCTCTCCCCGACCGCCTCGACCGGCAATTCTTCCGTCTTCGATTCCGACTCCAAAGGGGCCATGCCCGCCTCCGTCCCTAAAAGAAATGCCGCGGTTGAGCGCCGCCGAAAGGCCTAAGCGTAAATTGTGAACCGTCGCTAAATTCTACGATCCCGCCCCGCCCTCGTCAAGCCCGCTCCCGCCAGGGCCAGCCTTGCCGGCGCGAACCTTGGCCGGGGTAAGGCCGCTTCGGCCCATGGCCATTAGCCCGCGCCTTATCCAGTAGCCCACCAGGGCAAAGCCGGCCATCATGGCCACGTATCGTCCGACGAAAAGCCAAAGGGGGGTATCGAGATCGAAAAAAGCGAACTGGACACTCATGGACATATACAAGGGCAGATCGCCCGTTCCGAAAAGCCATAGCCCAAAGACCCCAAAGAGGTTGGCCGCTACCCTGGCCACCCAGCCCAATATCCGGTACCCAGGCGTCCTGGCCCAGGCCGTCCGGGGCCCGGCCATCCGGGGCGAAGGCCGAGCGAGGCCGGCCAAGCGGAGCATCCTTTCGAGGTTTAAACCGAGGTGGAGGGAAAAAAACACGAAGCCCCAGAAGGCGCAAAGGAGATGGACGGTCCTGGCCAGGGAAAACCCGGAAGATATCTCCAAAAAAACGAAAACATGTCCGGAAATATGGGCCCCGCTAAGCAAAAGGCCCAACGCGGCCGCCAGGACCAAGTGGTTTAGGGCCAAGTTTACCACCCGGATGGGTGACCGGGTGCCCCGAAACAAACCCAGGAAGGCCTTGCGGTTGGCCAGGCAGTGGGCAGCGAGCAAGATAACCAAGCAGGCCCCCATCCACTCGTGCGCCCTTTGGCCCACCAGAAGGTAGGCCATCTGGAGCGGCAACATAGCCAGCAAGGCCAAATCCAGTCCAATTTTAACCACTCTTTTCAAAACCCATCGGGGCCCAAGGGTCCCCTTTATCGCGGACCGGGTCAGGGGTAGCCGCGTCTCAGTTATCGAGCTTCAAGCCGGACAACCATTTGGTGACGTTGGCGTTGGGGATCGAGACAACCGTGGAGTTGCCGGGATTCCGGTCGAAGGCGCTGACGGCCAAGCCTTCGCCCACCGAAGCCGTAGGGCAGATCCGTTTTAAGTCGTTAAGGCTAGTCCCGAACCGGCTACCGCCGTGGGTTACCAGGGGATAAATCGTTTTGCCGGAAAAATCGTTTGACTCCAAAAACGTAAACACTACCATCGGTAAGGTCCCCCACCAATTGGGATAGGCCAAAAACACCGTCCCGTATCGGTCCAATCCGGAAACGTTTTTTTCCAGCTCGGGCCGGGCGGCATTGTTTTGCTCTTTCTTGGCCACGTCGATACAGTCTTCGTAATTGTCCGGGTAGGGCCGTAAGGTTTTGATCTCGAAAAGGTCCCCGCCGGTTTCGGCGGCCACCTGCTCGGCCAACGCCTTGGCGTTGCCGGACCAGGAAAAATAGGCCACCAAAATCTTTTTTCCGGTTTGGGCCGAAGCCACGCCCTGGATGGCCAGGACAAAGCCCAGCGCCACGACCGCAATCAATAACGTTCTCATCGCTAACTCCTCATTGGCGCCCCTCCCCTCCCCATCCCCGTGGTCAGTTTCGATCCCCTCTCCTCCGGACATGGTATATTTGGCGCGGGTTTTAGCCCAACCACTCGGGCCTTATCGGACCAATCGTTTGGGCCATTTTGGCCCCGGGCCACTGGTATTGCCCAATTGCTGAGACTTACTGGCCAGGGCCACTGGTATTGCCCAATTACTGAGACTTGCTGGCCCAGGGCCACTGGTATTGCCCAATTACTGAGACTTACTAGCCCCGGGCCACTGGTATTGCCCAATTACTGAGACTTACTGGCCCCGGGCCACTGGTATTGTCCAATTGATGAGACTTGCTGGCCCGGGGCCACTGGTATTTCCCAATTACTGAGACTTGCTGGCCCTGGGCCACTGGTATTGCCCATTGCTGAGACTTACTGGCCCCGGGCCACTGGTATTGCCCAATTACTGAGACTTACTGGCCCCGGGCCACTGGTATTGACCAATTACTGAGACTTACTGGCCTCGGGCCACTGGTATTGGCCAATTACTGAGACTTACTGGCCTCGGGCCACTGGTATTGCCCAATTACTGAGACTTACTGGCCCTTGGCCATAGACACAATTTGGCCGGCGAGGGATAGAGGCCGGCCCCGTCGGGCGGCCGAACCGTCAGACGGGCGGACCGTCAGACGGCCGAACCGTCAAGCGGGCGGAAACTAAAACAATGCTGGCATCTGGCCGCAATCGCGCCAACCGTTCCGTAAACCGGTCGAGTCAATCGTTGAATATTAAGCTAAATTGGGGATGACTTTGAAAGGACGCAAAAACCAAAGCTAACAAAATTGAGGGGCGCCTTCCGGGGAACCCAAAGGTTCCCCGGAAGGCGGAAAGGATTAGGCCCGAAGGCTCAGGCGGGGTTCTCTACCGGGAACTTCTCCGACAAATCGACCAGTCTCTGGTAGTCGGCGTTGACCCGCTCGGTGATCACGGCCACGTCGTTTTCTTTCAGGTGCCGGAAGCGACCCTGGACCTTGAAGTAGTCGGCGATGGGGGTGGGGTTGTCCACCTTGCGGTTGATCTGGTAGCGCCCGTCCAGAACCTCATAGAGGGGAAAGATCCTGGTCGAGACGGCCAGCTTGCAGATCTCCACCGACAGTTCCGGCTTCATCCGCCAGCCGGTCGGGCAAGGCGAATAGACGTGCAGGTAAGCCGGGCCCTCTATGGCCGCGGCCCGGCGGATCTTGGTCATCAGATCCAGGTGCTGGGCCGGGGTGGCCGTGGCCACGTAGGGGATGTGATGGGCGGCGGCGATGGCCGGCATGTCCTTCTTCCAGGTATACTGGCCCTTAGTCACCGAGCCCACCGGCGAGGTGGTGGTGTTGGCCATGAAGGGCGTCTCGGAACTCCTCTGGATACCGGTGTTCATGTACGCCTCGTTGTCCAGGCAGACGTAGATGAAGTTTTCGTGGTACCTCTCCAGGGCCCCAGACAGGGCCTGGAGGCCGATGTCGGCCGTCCCGCCGTCGCCGGCCACGGCCACGACGGGGATGCGCTGATTATAGCCACGGCCCTTACGCCTCAAGACATGGGTGGCCGCCTCGACCCCGGAGGCCACCGCGGCGGCGTTCTCAAAAGCCACGTGGATCCAGGGCATGCGCCAAGCCGACTGCGGGTAGGGTCCGGTACAGACTTCCATGCAACCGGTGGCCGAAACGGCGATAAACTCTGTCCCCAAGGCTTTCAACAAAAGCCTCAAGGCCAAGACCTCGCCGCAACCTTGGCAAGCCCTGTGGCCGGAAGCCAGCATGTCCGGCCCCTTGGGAAAGTTTTTGGCGGTTACCTTTTCGTAAACGGCTTCGACGGCTCTCATTCGTACACCCCCACGAATTCACAACGAGTCTGGACCTGGCCGGAACTGGCCTTCTCGAAGATATATTTAAAGTCATCGCGGGTCACGTCGCGACCGCCCAAGCCGACAATGTAGTTGGAGGCGTTGGGTTTGAGGTTGGAATTATAGAGGAGGCTCTTAACCTCCAAACCGACCGGGCCGGAGGAGCAGCCCAAAATGGCGTGCCGATCGATTATGGCCAAGTGTTTGGCCTTGGAAAGGGAAGCCAGCAGCTCTTCCTCGGGGAAGGGCCTCCAAAGGCGTATCCTGACCAAGCCGACCTTTTGCCCGTTGTCGCGCATCTCGTCCACGGCCGTCATGGCCGTCTCGGCGATGGAGCCCATCATCAGCATTATGGTATCGGCGTCCTCATGGCGGTAGGTCTCTACCACGTGGTATTGCCGACCAAAAACCTTGTTGAACTCATCGAAGGCTTTGACAACGTGATTTTTTGATTGCCAGAGTATATTATCGGTGGCCTTGCGGGCCTCGGTGTAACACTCCGGAGCGCCCAAAAGCCCGATGGAGATTGGATCTTTAATGTCCAGCTTCAGGTTGGGCTTAAAGGGCGGCAGGTACTTGTCCACCTCGGCCTGATCCGGGATCAGGATCGGCTCGATGAAGTGGGACAAGGTGAAGCCGTCGATGTTCATGCTGATCGGCAAGGACACTTCCGGATCCTCGGCCACCCTGAAGGAGATCAGGGTCAGATCCAGCGCTTCTTGGCCGTTTTCGGCGAAAACGCTGACCCAGCCGGCGTCCCGGACCGACATGATGTCGGAGTGGTCGTTCCAGATGTTGATCGGGGCGGAAAGGGCCCGGTTGGCGATGGCCAAGACGATGGGCACCCGGAGGACCGGGGCGATGTAGATCATCTCGTTCATCAGGGCCAAACCCTGGGAACTGGTGGCCGTAAAGGTCCTGGCCCCGGCGGCGGAGGAACCGATGCAGGAACTCATGGCCGAGTGTTCGGACTCAACCGGGATATAAGCCGCGTCCAGTTCGCCGTCGGCCACCAACTCGGAGAGGTGTTCGACGATATGGGTCTGGGGGGTTATGGGATAGGCGGCGATGACGTCGGTGTTGGCCAATTTGACGGCCTCGGCCACCGCCAGGGAGACTTCCATGCCTATGCGTTTAGCCATACTCACACCTCCTCCAAGGTCATGGTTATGGCCTTCTTCGGGCATTCCTGGGCGCAGATGCCACAGCCCTTGCAGTAGTCATAGTCGGCCTGGAAATACTTAGTGGCGTCGTCCTTGCCGTCATACATGTCCTTGTAGACACCGTCAGGACAGTAGTAATAGCAAAAGGCGCAGTGGATACACTTTTCGCGATCGAGAATCGGCCGGACCGAACGCCAGTCGCCGGTCTTAAAATCCATGGTGCTGCCCGGCTTGGCCGTAAACCCCAAAGGCAGGTCTCCGACTTTGGCCAGGGCGTCTATGGTTGGTTTGGTCATACGGAGCCCTCCAGATGAGCCTCGTCGTAGGCCCTTTTGAAGGCCTCGAGGTTTTTCGGGGCCAGCGAGGGCCCAAAGCGGTGGTTGAACGGTTCCTTAACGTCCTCAAGGGTCGCTTGGTTAAGGATCTTGGAAAAGGCGCCGAGCATTATCGTGTTGGTAATGGGCACCTTCAAGACCTCAAGGGCGATGGTCATGGCGTCAATAGTGGCGATCTTCTGCTTGAAGCCAAACTGTTTCCGTAAAAGTTCGATGGAGTGGGTGGTATTGATCAAAAGTATGCCGTCGGGATCGAGACCCTGATCAACCTTGGTGACGCTCATGACCGTCGGATCGAGGACCACGACCACATTGGGCCGGTAGACCTTTTCCCTGATGCGAATGGGCTTGTCGGAGATGCGCAGGAAGGCGGTCACCGGGGCGCCGCGCCTCTCCGGCCCAAAGCTGGGGAAGGCCTGTGCGTACTTGCCCATGCCGATGGCCGTCTGGGCCATCAGCTCGGTTGAGGTGACGGAGCCTTGCCCGCCACGACCGTGAAACCGTATTTCAAGCATAATTCATGGTAACGCGTAAGCCTTCCGGCGTCGCGTTACAGCCTCCTTTCCTTAGTTAGGCGTCGGGTCGCTCTGGCTCGGCCCCGCCCGGTTTGTTCCTCTTGGCCGCTTGGCATGTACCAGGCCAGGCCCCAAGCCGCCTATAATTTGTTCGCCGAATGATTCGGATCGTTAACCGATTCGTCCTTGCCTTTTGAAAATATACGCTTTAGGTATCATAACAACGTTTCAATGACAGAATGTTATACTTACTAATATAAGTTCTATTGAAACTTTGCCTTTAAAGATTTACCAGGACCAAGCAACCCCTATTCTTACTTTCTAAAAAAATCTTTATCCTAAAAAGATTACTCTTTTGCGGATAAATGTTGGGGTTAACCATACCAAATACATCATCAAAAGTTACTTTTAAGTTTAAATAACTTACGACAAGTTTAATTCTGATATAAATTTCTTTCGATCCCAAATAATCCCAACTCCCAAAAAGCAAGGCCGGCTTTTCCTGCCAGCCTAAAGCAAGACGATCTTATCAAATATCACATAGTTTTTAAAGGGCCGGTTCCTATTTTTCTTTTTATGGCCAGTTAGCAATGAGTAAGTTGTATAATACTAATTAGATACCACTGATTGCCAATTATTGGCTTGATAATTATTTACCTCTAATTTGTTGACAATTAATTATTCATAAAAAAGTAATATAGTATCTAAATTTTTAAAAAATACATTTTTAACATGCTAAATTTTATCGTTTAGTTCCTTAACATCATCCTTAATCTTCTATATACTTAATTAATTAAATTTAAATTAGTTAACAAAATAATATCATCTTAATACTTTACAAAATACTATTTATAGTTTAAAAATAATATTATTGTATTATTGATATAATTTAAGTTTACCGATGATACCTAAAATATAATTTTAATGCACTTATAAGTTATCAATCCCTCTGTTACCAATTTCTCTATTACCAATCCATCTATTAACAAGTATACTCTCTCTAATTCGCCTTCAGGCCTCTTAACGGCCAGACAATACATTTACGGTTCTTCGCCAAAACTTTTGGTCCATAAGGGTGGGCCGGTATTGTCAAATCGACCAAAACCCAAACCAAAGGCCGGTAAGGGAGACAATTACGACAACTCCCTAATCTTGGCGCCCCAGTGGCTCGTCCCCCAGCCCAAATTTTAGGATAGGGTTATGGCATAACTTAAAATGGAACTCCCCTTACGGCTCTTCAACTCATATTGTCATCTCATGCCCTCGCCGCCGGTCTGTAAGGACCTCCCCTTACGGCTCTTCAACCAGTACAAAAGCGTCAAAAATTTTGATATGGTTATTATTACCATCTAAGACCTATAATTTTATATATTGCTTATTTAGTTATAGTATATAACTGTTTATTTCTATTTATAGTCTTAGTC
>JAIRNQ010000315.1 GCA_031257955.1 Deltaproteobacteria bacterium
GATTCGGTTAAGGGCGCTCCCGGGCTTTACGAGGGCGGCCCGAGCGGCGGCGTGGACGACACCAACCTAGAACAGTACGTAAAACTAAACAACGCCGCCGAGATCTCCGACGACGACCAGCACATAAAAAACTTAGTCGATCTGCTTTTCGCCGAAGCCTTCGACGGCCACGCCTCGGACATACACCTTGAGCCCAAGAGAGACCATCTGCTGGTCCGGATGCGTTTCGACGGTATCCTCCACGACATGTACCGTCTGCCAGGGGTCATCCACTCGGCCATGATCTCCCGCATCAAAACCATTTCCCGACTGGACATAGCCGAGCGCCGCCGGCCCCAGGACGGGCGCATCAAGATCGAGCACAAGGGAAGGGAAGCGGAGATCCGCGTCTCTACCGTGCCCGTGGCCTTTGGGGAAAAGGCGGTGCTTAGGATTTTGAATCCCGAGGCCTTGTTTCTGGATCTGGAATCCATGTTCTTCAATCCCAGCGACTACGAAAAATGGATCCAGTTCGCCTCAAATCCCCATGGCATCATTTTAGTTTCTGGACCTACCGGTAGCGGCAAAACGACCACCCTTTATTCAACTCTGCGGCAAATGGCCACCTCCGAAGTAAACGTCACCACCATCGAAGATCCCATAGAAATGATTCACGAGCAGTTTAACCAAATCGCCGTCCAGCCCAAGGTCGGGATCACCTTCGGGAGCATAATCAGAACCATTTTGAGGCAGGACCCGGACATAATAATGGTCGGCGAAATGCGCGACAAGGAAACCGCCGAAAACGCCGTGCAGGCGGCCCTGACCGGCCACCTGGTCCTTTCGACCATCCACACCAACGACGCCCCCTCGGCGGTGACCAGGATGGTCGAGCTGGGCATGGAGCCTTTTTTGGTTAGTTCCACCGTCATCGGCATCATGGCCCAGCGTTTGGTCAGGCGGATCTGCCCCTACTGCTGCGACGATTACGTGATGACCGAGAAAATGGCCCTAGACTTGGGCTTTATCACCCAGGGCGATCTAAACCTTAAATACGGCCGGGGCTGCGACGAGTGCCGCAACACGGGTTATCTGGGCCGGATGGCCACGGTCGAGGTCCTACCCTTCTCCCATGGCCTTCGGGCGCTAATCTTGGAAGGGAACCAAAACGCCCAGGATCTAAAAAACCTGGCCCGGGCCGAGGGCATGACCACCCTTCGGGAAAACGCCCTCGATTTGATGCTGGCCGGCAAGACCACCATCCAGGAAGTCCTACGGGTTACGGCCGCCGACTGAGCCGACGCCCCAAAAGCCCCGGCCAAGCCGGGGCCCGGGCCAAGTCGGGGCCCGTGCCGGGCTGGGAACCCGGTCGGGGCCGAATCGGGAAATAATCCCCACCCCCAATCGTCCTTAGTGAAGAGTGGCATCGGATGCTGGCGGAATTGAAAGTCTCTAACTTGGCCTTGATTCGAAATTTGACCCTGTCCTTCGGGCCGGGGGCCAACATACTGACCGGGGAGACCGGGGCCGGGAAAAGCATCCTGGCCGGGGCCCTGGGGCTGGTTCGGGGGGCCAAGGCCTCCGCCGATTTGGTCCGGGCCGGGGCGGAGGAAGCCAGGGTTCAGGCCCTCTTCCAGCTGGAGAGGCCCGAGGATTTCGCCCCTATCCTGACCGAGATGGGCCTCGAGCCCACCGACGAGATTATCGTCCAACGGGTCATCGGGGCCAACGGCCGCTCCAAGATATATTTAAACGGCTCATTCGTGCCCCTAAACAAACTGGCCGCCCTGGGCGAAGAACTCTTGGCCGTGTCCGGCCAGCACGATCAGCAAAGCCTAGTCAGGGAAGCCCGTCAGCTGGACTTTCTGGACGCCTTCGGCGATCACCGGGAGCTATTGGCCAGGATGGGCCAAGCCCACCGGGAACGCGAGGCCCTGGGGTCCAAGATAGCCGCCCTGGAAGACGAACTCAGGATGGGGGACGAGCGCCGGGAGCTTTTGGAATACCAACTTAAAGAAATCGAAAAGGTCGCGCCCAAGGTCGGCGAGGACCAGGAGCTCATCGACATTAAGTCCACGGCCAAATCGGCCGGCAAGCTTACCAAAATCTTGGCCGAAGCCATGGAACTCTTCAGCGGGCCCAGGGGCGGCGGGCTCTCGGCCCAGTTGGATCGCCTGGAGGCCATAACCGGTCGGGCCGCCGGCCTGGACGAGCGGGTGACCCCCTTGGCCGAGGCGGTCAGCGAGGCCTCCTCGCTCCTGGCCGACGTCTCCGACGGAATCTACAAGCTCGGTAAGGATCTGGGCCCGGGGCCGGAGGAGCTGGGCGAGGTGGAAGAGCGCCTTAGCCTTCTGGCCAAGCTCAAGCGCAAGTATGGGCCCAGCCTGGAAGAGGTCATCGAAAAAGGCCAAGCCAACAAAAACCTCTTGGCCCGGCTGGACTCGGCGGCCTTTGAGCTTAACAAACTCTCCAAGGAAATGGCCCTTTCGGTCGAAAAGGCCCGCCAGGCAGCCCTGGCCCTCAGGGCGGCCCGGGAAAAGGCCGCGACGGCCTTGGCCAAAAACTTGACCGCCACCCTCAAGGTGCTGGGCTTTCCCAAGCTCACGATGAAAATCCAGCTCTCGCCCCTGGAAGGGGAAAAAGCCCCAGACGGGTCCCAAAACGGCGCCCCGGGCAAGGCCAAAGGCCATAAGCCGGGCCAAAACGCGGGCCGCGATCCCGAGTTCGATCCCGAGCGCGATCCCGGTTTGGCGGCCGGGGCCAAGGGGGCCGACGCCGTCTCGTTTCTCTTTTGTCCCAACCCCGGCGAGGGCCTCAAGCCCCTCTCCCGGATCGCCTCCGGCGGCGAACTCTCCAGGATGATGATGGCCCTCAAGATCGCCCAGGAACCGCGCTCCGACCAAAGCCTGGTCTTCGACGAAATCGACAGCGGCCTCTCCGGCCAGACGGCCGAGGCCGTGGCCCTGAAGATGTCCGAGCTGGCCACCCGCCAGCAGGTTTTAGTCATTACCCACTTGCCCCAGATGGCCTCCCTGCCGGGCCGACATTTTTTGGTGGCCAAAAGCCCGGACCAAAGCGGCGACCGGACCGAGACCTCCATAACCGAACTGGATCGGGACCTGCGGGAACTGGAGCTGGCCCGTATGCTAGACGGGGCCCGGCCCTCTCCCGAGGCCATGGCCCTCTCCCGGCGCCTTCTGGACCACGGCGCCAAGTAAAGGCCGTCCCTATCGGCCGCCCTTATCGGTTGCCCTTGGGCCCCCAAAGGGCCCCAGCCGCTTATCGAAAGATCCGCCCTATGCCAAACCCGCTAACCTTCCCCCACCCGCCCCGGCCGTTACTTCGCGGCCGCGGCCGCTGTCGTTGCGGCCGATTAACCCGAATTACCGCCTAAAGGCCCAGCCGGACTTTTGGCCGACCAAATCGGCCACCGGGCTTGGCCGACAGGTTTGGCCAATTGGGTTGGCCAATTGGTTTGGCTTGGAAGGCGGGGACCAAAGCGCCCTGTCGGTACCCTCCATCTTTTCCCCACCACAAAAAAACCAAGGATCGTTCCCGTGGTCGATTTTAACGAGCTAAGGAAAAGGCCCATATACATATACCTGATGGTTCTCACCTTTGGCCAGGCGGCGGCTTTTCTGGGTTGGAACGCCCTGTACACCAACTTTGCCGTGGAGGTGGCCCATCTGACCGGGCAGCAAAACGGCATCATCCAGTCCGTTCGGGAGTTGCCGGGGCTCATATCCATAGGCGTGGTGGCCCTCCTGCTGCTGGTCAGCGAAAACGTCCTCTGTTCCCTAGCCGTTTTGGTCTGCGGCCTCGGGGTGGCCATCACCGGCTGGTTCCCTACCTTCTGGGGCCAGCTAATCTGGACCTTCACCCTCTCGCTGGGCTTCCATTACTTCGAGGCCATAAACCAGAGCCTGAGCCTCCAGTACTTCACCCTGGAGGAGACCCCGGTGGTCCTAAGCCGCCTCCGGGCGGTCACGGCCATGGGCAGTTTCTCCATGGGCCTGGTCATCGTCTTTCTGGCCGGCCGGCTCGACTACAAGGTTCTCTTCGGCTTGGCCGGGGCGGTGGCCATTGCCGTCGGCCTCTGGTCGTTCTTTCGCCGGCCGGATCGGACGGGACTGCCTATCCAGCGACGCGGGGTGGTCATGAGACGCCGCTACTGGCTCTTCTACGTTCTTACCATTCTCTCTGGTGCCAGACGACAAATATTTAACGTCTTTGCGATTTTCTTACTGGTTGAGTACTTTAAATTCACCCTCTTCCAGATGAGCCTCTTGCTCCTACTGAACAATCTTATCAACTGGATCTTAAACCCCTATATTGGCCTGGCCATAAACGCCGTCGGTGAGCGCAAGCTTTTAACTGTCAAGTACTTCTCCGTATTGCTCCTCTGCATGGCCTATACCGTTTGCGATAGCGCCGCCCTGGCCGCCGTTCT
This sequence comes from Deltaproteobacteria bacterium, assembly GCA_031257955.1. Classification (GTDB taxonomy): domain Bacteria; phylum Desulfobacterota; class Desulfarculia; order Adiutricales; family Adiutricaceae; genus JAIRNQ01. The sequence continues at coordinate 4,430 of JAIRNQ010000315.1, forward strand.
CTACGTGGTGGACCAAATATCCTTCTGTTTCACCGTCTCCATCCGAACCTACTTCCAGAAGGTGGCCGATCCCAAGGACATCGCCCCCAGCATGGCCTTGGGGGTCACGGTCAACCATATCGTGGCCGTAATCGTCCCCTTCGTCGGCGGTGTGCTCTGGATGCTGGACCGACGCATCCCCTTTTACATGGGGGCGGTCTTCGCCCTGGCCTCCCTCATCATGACCCGCTTCATCAAAATCGGCCCCCGGCCCTAACGGGCCAGGATACGGACAAGTCCCGGATCCGGGGCACAACTTTTACCAAATTTTGCTTCTTAACCTTAAAAACCCAAATGGGTCTATTTTAATATTTTGACTCCCTCCCGCGGTTGACATAAACCGGGGCGGTTGGGTACAATCATGGCAATACGGGGGCAAGACGACCCCTTTGGTCCCGCCTTTGTTTCGGTGGTGGTATTTGGTTTAAGTGGGAATTTGGGTTTAGACTATTTCAGACGCGATAGTCGGCGGTGGTATTTGGTTTAAGTGGGAATTTGGGTTTAGACTATTTCAGACGCGATAGTCGGTGGTTGTATTTGGTTTAAGTGGAAGTTTGGTTTTTGACTAATTCAAACGCGATAGTTCGACTTTACGCGGATTCGCGGATACGGTAAATCATCCAGGTTGATTAACCAACGTTTAAACGGAGGCCCTGGGAGGCAAGAAAGCCCAACGGCCCGGCTATTGTGCCCAGGACCATGACGTTTGGAGACATTAAGTTATGAAAGCCCTCAAGACGAGCGACATTTTCAAATTTTTGGCATATTCCTTCCTCAATAACTTTTTTTTGGCCAGTAAATTGGCCGCTTTTGGCGCCCTGATGGTTACCGTTTCCCTGGCCGCCTTGGGTCTCGCGGCCACCCCGGCCCTGGCCGACGATGGGGGACACGGCCCGGTTAACCCCAATTCCATCGATTCAACCCTTAAGGCTCTCACCGAAGGAAACGCCCGTTTCGTGGCCGGCCAGGCCAGCCACCCCAACCAGACCCTGGAACGCGTAAGCGATCTGGCCGATCACGGACAAACGCCCATGGCCGCCGTGCTGGCCTGTTCCGACTCCCGGGTGCCCGTGGAGGAATTGTTCGACCTTGGCTTTGGGGATCTTTTCGTGATCAGGGCGGCCGGCGCCGTCCCTGGGGTAGACCAAATCGGCTCCTTGGAATACGCCGTGGCCCATCTGGGCGTCCCAGTCGTTTTGGTCCTTAGCCATACCAGCTGCGGGGCCGTCTCGGCCGCCGTGACCGGGGCCAATGAACCGGGGGCCTTGGGCGAGCTTCTGAAAAAACTTAGCCCGGCGGCCGCGGCCGTCGAAAAACTCGACCAGGCCCAACGCCTCCAGTCGGCCGTGGAGCTCTCGGCCATAATCTTTAGGGAGCAGCTGCCCCTGGTGAGCCCGGTTCTGGGCCAGGCCCTCAAATCCGGCCAAATTGCCATCGTCAGCGGCGTCTACGACATCGCCACCGGCGAAGTCAAACTGGATCTCCCCAAACCCCCAGCCTCGTCCGGTCCCGCCCCCGCGGCCGGGAGCGACCACGGGGATGAACCCGGGCCCACCGACGATTCGGGCGTGGACCCCTCGGTCCCAAGGACCCTACCGGCCCCGGCGCCCGACTTTGGCCCGTCAGCGCCGGCCCCAGAAGCCGCCGCTTCGGAACCGGCGGCCGAATCTCAGGCCGCGCCCGCGACCGAGCCCGATCTGGACTACCAGCCGGCCGCCGAGGCCCAGACCTCGACCGAGCCCGATCTGGACTATCAACCGGCCGCCGAGACCCAGACCTCGACCGAGCCAGATCTGGACTATCAACCGGCCGCCGAGGCCCAGACCTCGGCGACCCCGCCGGCTGGCTATTGAGTTCGGCCATTCCGTAAGCCGAAAAGCGCCCGGTTAACTCGGGGCCCCGTCCGGGGTCCCTTAGCCATAACGAAAGCGAGAGGAACCCCGCCATGCCCCTTTTACGCCCAAAGATGGCCCCGATATTTATCTTGGCCATGGCCTTGTCCATCGCCTTTTCCTTGGCCTGGCCGGGCCCGGCCGCGGCGCAGCGGGTCACCCAGACCATGACCGCCCTGGCCAGGGCCCAGGACTCCCACGGCTTGGGCGACAACCTGACGGCCCTAAATTCCATCCGGGAGGCCGAGGAGGCCCTTTGGAACTCCTCTCCCTTAGGCATCCGCTACGTGAGCTTCGTAAACGAGCAGCCCGAAAAGTTCGGCTTTTATACCCCCAAGGTGGGCGAAGACTTTACCGAGGATGAGCCTTTAATTCTCTACTGCGAACCCATCGGCTACACCCAGCCCAAAGGGGCAGACGGTACCTACAATATCTCCATCGTGCCCTCCATACACGTGGTGGACGCCCAGGGTAACGTCTTTGGCGGGGAGCCCCGGCCGCCGGTGACCATGTCCGGACACCGCTCTTTCGTAACCGAGTATATGCTCTCTTGCACCATCAGCATCAGGGGCCTCCCGCCGGGGACCTACACCCTCAAGCTGACCCTGACCGACCAGAACGATCCCACCAAATCGGTGGAGGTCGAAAAGCCCTTCAACTGGCAGCCGGCCGACGCCAGCTAAACCCGCTGGCCCGGTCTTTTAACTCCGTCTTACCCTCAGGGGGCCCCCGGGCCCCCTTTTTTTCCGCGAGACCTTCCATGGCAGACGTTCCCGTCCATTTGGATCCGACCCAGACCGGCCCGACCCAAACGGGCCCGGCCGGTCTGGCGCGTTTTTACGCCTTCGAGGGCCTGGACGGCTCAGGAAAATCCACCCAGGCCACCCTACTTCGGGATGCCTTGGAACGGCAAGGCCTAAAGCCGCTCCAAAGGCGGGAACCCACCGACGGGTCCGAGGGGAGGCTAATCCGTGAACGGGCTTCCTCCGGAGCCTTATCCATTGCGCCCCATCTGGAAATGGAACTCTACCTAGCCGATCGCCTACGGGACGTGAACGAAAAAATCCTTCCGGCCCTGAAGGCCGGCCACCCGGTGATCATCGACCGCTACGTCTTAAGTAACGTGGCCTACCAGGGCGCCCGGGGCGCCTACGCCCCGCTGGACATACTGGCCCTGAACGAAAACTTTCCCCGCCCGGATCTGACCTTCCTTCTCGACGTCCCCCCAGAATTGGCCCTTTCGCGTGTCGGGGCCCGGGGAGGACCGCGCTCCGGTTACGAAAACTTGGCTTACCTCACCAAAGTCAAGGCCATTTACGACTCCCTGGCCTCCCCCGAGCCCCTGGCCGGGGGCCAGCCCCGGCCAGGTGGCCTGCCTTATCCGGGCCTAGTCCGGATCGACGGCCGGCTGGCGCCCGACCAAGTACACGCCTTGGTGCTTAAGGCCGTAAGGGAACTGGACCTTAGCCAGTCCGGATATTGGCCGAGTTTACGACCGGCCGGTCCGGAAGTCTAGACGGGGTCTGACATGGACATAATCGACAGCCACGCCCATCTTTTCATGGAAGCCTTTGACGAAGACTACGAGGGGGTCTTGGAGCGGGCCCGCCAGGCCGGCGTGACCAGAATAGTGAACGTGGGCCTCGAAACCGAGACCAACCGCGAGGTATTGCGGGCTTTGGCCAAAACCACCGGCCTCCACCCGGCCGTGGGCTGGCATCCCCACGAGGCCTTAAACTTTACCGAGGCCTGTTTGCCCGAGCTGGAAAGGCAGCTTAACCTTCCTGAAGTGGTGGCCTTTGGCGAGATCGGGCTCGATTACCACTGGGGACGGGACTATATACCGGCCCAAAAGAAGGCCTTGTCGCGCCTCATTGAACTGGCCGAGGGTTCAGGGAAGCCGGTCATAATCCATTGCCGGGAGGCCTGGGAGGATTTTTTTGACCTCATCGCCCCCCATAGGGCCTCCCTTAAGGAAATACTCTTACACTGCTATTCCGGAAACCTGGCCGATACCAAAAGGGCCCTGGATTTGGGTTGCCATTTTTCCTACGCCGGGGCCATAACTTTTAAAAACTCCGCCGATCTTCGGGCCACCGTCCCGCCCATCCCCCTGGAACGCCTCCTAATCGAGACCGACGCCCCTTACCTGGCCCCGCACCCCAGACGGGGCAAGCGCAACGAACCGGCCTTACTGACCTACCACGCCGAGGCCCTGGGCCAAATCCTGGACCTCTCCCCGGCCGAAGTGGCCCAGCTGACCGCCGACAACGCCCGCCGCCTCTTTAACTTCACCGGCCCGGGCCTCCCGATCCCGGACCTCCCGATCCAGGATCTCCTGGCCCCGGACCTCCCGACCCCGGACCTCCCGATCCAGGACCCCTTAGTCCCGGGCCCGGCCAAAGGCGCCCAAAGGAAATCCCATGAAGACGTCTAACGGGAACCGGCCGCCCCTTTTCGCCTTGGCTTCGTCCTCCCCGAGGCGGATCGCCCTTTTGGCCGCGACCGGTCTTCCTTTCGTCGTCCGGCCGGCCGAGGTGGACGAAAGCCCCCGGCCCGGCGAGGGCCCCGAGGCAACGGTCCTACGGCTGACCGCCCTCAAAGCCGGCCAGGTGACCGCCCAAATGCCCCATCTGCCCGTGGTCTCGGCCGACACGGTGGTGGCCCTGGGGGACAAGATTTTTGGTAAACCCGCCAGCCTGGGGGAGGCCAAGGCCACCCTCATGGCCCTCTCGGGTAAGGTTCACCGGGTAATCACCGGCTACGGGGTCTTTTGGCCGGCCCAAGGACGGGAGCGTTCCGGGCTGGCCGTGACCGACATCGGCTTTCGCCGCCTGATAGAGCCGGAAATCGACTGGTACCTCTCGCTGGGCCAGTCCCTGGACAAGGCCGGGGCCTACGCCCTCCAGTCGGAAGGCGGCTTTCTGACCGACCGGATCGAGGGCTCCTATACCAACGCGATAGGCCTCCCGCTAAAAGAAACCCTGGAGGCCCTCAGCCAAGTCCTGGGCCGAGCCGCGCTCCCCTAACCAAAAAAACCCGGCCTGGGGCCGGGTTATTGGTGTTTGGGGCTTGACCTGGCCAAGCCAGGGTCCCGCCTTAGCTGAGGAAGCTGTTTTGGCAGTCGTCGGGATCGGTAATGAGCCCGGCGGCCATCAAAAGATCCACCACGGCGCACATGGTCAGAAGCTCCAGGCACTCGTAGCTCACGTATTGGTTGGCCGAGCTGTCGAAGAGAAGCTTAATCTCGGCGTCGAACTCTTCGTCGGCCTCGAAGTACTCCACCCGGACCGGAAGTTTTGGGAGACCAAAGTCCCAGGCCTGGGCCCCGGCCTGGCTTAGGCCCCGGTGGACGCCGCCGACCTTGGGGGCGGCCTGGGCGAACAGATCGTATCTGGGCCCGAAGAGGTCGGTTAAGGGTTTGGTAAGGCTTTCCGAGGGGCTGCCCGAGGTGACCCCGATGCCGGTCAGGCGCCCTATGGGCAAGAAATCCCCGGTCAGGGCGGCCCGGCCGCTGGAAGCTATATAATGGGCCACGACGCTCTGGGCGTCTATGGGCACGGGATGGCCGTCGGCGGCGGTAACCCCGTTGTTATCCACCAATAGCTCGCGGCCAAAAAACGGGGCCACGGCCCGCCCTTGGCCGTCCAGGGCCAAGCCCAGTTCCGGGGCCTGGTTTTTTATGTCCACGCTGGCCAAGTTTTCCAGCTGCGTTTGTAAGTAGTTCATTCTGGCTTTGTTGGTCTTGGCTCGGCTCATGAAAACCCTCCGCAGGCCGACCGCGAATCCTTGTCGCGGCCTCCCAAAGCGCCTAAATTGGTTATTTTAAATAAGTTCTGGACTACTAAATTATATTACTCTGGCCCATTTAAGGCCCAAATGAATCGGGCGGCGTAAGTTTCGCTTGATTTTAACCCAATCCCGTCCCCGGTTCAATCTCCGTCCCGGGCCCCCGGGCCCGCCCCGGGGTGCCGCTTGAACCGGGGACCCCGAAGGGGGGCGGGAAAAAGGACCGGGTATTGGAAACTTGCCCGGCCAATCCACCCAAAGATTGGAAATCGTCACGGCGTTATTGTATATTTGCCAAAGGGATGTGGTTGCCCCCTTTGGGGTCAGACCGACCGACCAACCGACTAGCCGAAAGGCCGACCGGCCGACCGACCGGACGGGCAAACGGCTCCGCTATTGCCCCGCCCTCCCCCGGTCGGGCGGGTAACGTATCGATCTGTCTATCTTTTCCGTTTTTTTGCCTCTCCCCGGCCCTGGCCCGGGGCACCCCGGCCGTTCTCTGGGGCGCAGTTTGGTAGGCGTTCCTTTTTTTGCCGCCCCCCGGCTTTTCTCCGGGGCGCCCCTCGGGAAGTGTTCCATGACCGTCATGGGCTATGACATCAGTAGGGTTGAGGGCGAGATCACCATCAACCTTAAGGCCTCCGACCCTTACGGGTTGGTACAGGCCTCCGTCTTGGCCATGGGATCGCTTTTAACCAACAAAGAAACGCCAAGGGAGTACTGCGAAACCGCTTGCCTGTTCTTCGCCGGCGGCTCCCGCAACGAACTGCTTTCCCGGCTCTGGGTCGAGCTTCTCTATTACCTGCGCGGGGAACACCTGAGCTTGGTCAAGGCCACGGTGGCCGAGTTTTCCGACTCTAAGCTGGACGTTGAGTGCCTCTTTAGCCCCGAGTTTACCTTGGGTGCCCTATTATTGGGTCCAGAGTGGCTAGAAGGCCAGATCTCGGTGCCCGTTTGCATGGAAGTCAACGGTCGGTGGCTGGCCACCATCGTCTGGAAAGCGGCGGACTAAAAGGTGCCAAAATTCAAGCTGCCGCCCAGGTTGCCTTTCCGCAAGCTGGGACTGGCCGGGCTGGGACTCATCGGCGGCTCGATAACCAAGGCTTTCATGCCCTTCGGCGGATTGGAGATTTCCGTCTTCGACGGGGATCCGGAAACGGTCCGGGAGGCCAAGCGGATCAAGCGCCTGGCCCGGGTGACCTCGGATCCCGAAGAGTTTTTGTCCTGGCCGTTGGATCTGGCCTATCTGTGCCTCCCGGTCCAGAGAAACGTGGAGATGGTCCAGCGCATGGGCCGCCTAAACGTCCCCTACCCGGTCACCGACTCGGGAAGCGCCAAGGGGCCCATCACCGAGGCCGCCCTGGCCGCCGGGCTTAATTTTTGCGGGGGGCACCCCATCGCCGGCAAGGAAGTGGCCGGCTTTAAGCACTCCAGCGGGGATTTGATTCGGGGCTGCCTGTTTCTCTTAACCCCCGACCCGCGCTTTGGGCCCCGCCAGAAGGAACTGCTGGGGCGGCTCAAGAATTTTCACGAACTTTTGGGCTGCCGGATTCGCCTGGTCTCCCCGGCCGAACACGACCGCGTCTACGCCCTCATAAGCCACTTGCCCTACGTGACCGCCTCGGCCTTGGCCGGCACGGCCTTGCGCCGCGGCGGCCCGGACATCCTCTCCTGGGCCGGGACCGGCTTTAGGGACACGACCCGGGTCGGGGCCTCGCCTCCCCTGAAATGGGTCGAGGTGGCCATGGAGAACTCGGCCAACCTCACCGACTGCCTGGACTCCCTGATCGAGGTCCTAACCTCCCTAAAAGAGGCCATCGCCCAAAAAAACGAGCCCGAGCTGACCAAACTCCTGGAGGAGTTTTCCGCCTTCCGCCGCGCCCTCCCCCCCAAATAATCGCCCCAACTTCGCTGGGGCGATTACTCGGACAAGCTTGGCCGCTTGGCCTTGCCCCTTGGCCGCCAACTTGGTACCCTACAGATCCCAAATTGTGGCCCGCTTAATCCTCGCTTAATTCCCGTTTGGTCCATTCGCAGTCCCATTTTGGCTATTGAAATTCCCGGCGCTATAAAGTAAACTACCAAAGCTTGGAAATTCCCCACTTCCAAGGATAAGGCCTTGGGCCTCAAACATGACGGGACGTGGCGCAGCCTGGTAGCGCACCTGAATGGGGTTCAGGGGGCCGCTGGTTCAAATCCAGTCGTCCCGACCATCAAAGCTCAGAAGGTTACGTTATTAGATTACTCATCCCATATACAATTTAGTAACGTATTGTAACGAACAGCGTGAAACAATCATGCCGAACAAAAGAGCCCATGGTTAGCGAACTTTCCATGGGCTCTAACTTTTTGCCTTAGCCGGTACCGGCTAATGGCCCCAACCCCTTTTATCCCAACCGACCCGGTCCTCCCGGGAAACCCGAGTTCCCCGGGCCCGCCGGCTGGCCCCAGCCGGGGCGCCCAAAGCCAACGCCCGAAGCGAGGCCCATGTTCCTAAAGCGCCTTGACATAGTGGGCTTTAAGTCCTTTACCGAGCGGACGTCGGTGCCCTTTAGCCAGGGCATCAGCGCCGTGGTCGGGCCCAACGGCTGCGGGAAAAGCAACATCATCGACGCCATCCGCTGTGTCATGGGCGAGCAGAGCCCCCGGCTCCTGCGGACCCGGAACATGGAGGATCTGCTCTTCAACGGTTCTTTGGGGCGCTCGCCGGCCTCGGTGGCCGAGGTCACCTTGACCTTGGCCCGCGACGACGAGATCGCCAGGGGGCAAGCCGAGATCTCCGTGACCAGGCGGCTTTACCGGGGCGGCGACAGCGAGTACTTGATAAACAGGGCCCCCAGCCGGCTTAAGGATCTGGTCAGGTTTTTTATCGAGGCCGGCATGGGCACCCGGGCCTATAACATCATCGAGCAGGAGAAAGTCGGCCGCCTGGTCGACGCCCCGCCCGAGGAAAGGCGTCTTTTGATCGACGAGGCCGCCGGCATCACCCGCTTTAAGGAACAAAAGAAAGATTCCGAAAAAAGGTTGGAGATAGCCGAGCAAAACCTGGCCACCCTCGGGACCCTCTTGGCCGATTCGGCCAAACGCTTGGCCGCCGTGACCAAGGCCGCCGCCAAGGCCCACCGCTGGCAGGCCCTGCGGACCGAGCTGAGGGAACTGGAACTGGTCCTGT
>JAIRNQ010000324.1 GCA_031257955.1 Deltaproteobacteria bacterium
TGGGCGATGTCAGCCGTTTCGTTTACGACAGGCAAATGCCGCCGGAATGTAGGGCGGGGGTCACCTACCCTTCCCAAAGGGCCAGTATAGGCCCCAAAACGCTCGCGGCGGCCCTTGGGAGAGAAAGGTTAGTGGTATTGGGTGGGTAATTCTATTCGCCCCGTTCGCGGAGTTTGCGGCGGCCCCGGAGGGCGGGGGTCACCTACCCTTCCCAAAGGGTCAGTATAGGCCCCAAAACGCTCACGGCGGTCCTTGGGAGAGAAAGGTTAGTGGTATTGGGTGGGAAATTCTATTCGCCCCGTTCGCGGAGTTTGCGGCGGCCCCGGAGGCCTAGGAAGAGCAGGATGACCAGGGCCAGGACAAAGGCCGAGGCCGTCCATTCGACGCCAGAGGAAGGTAGGGAGGTTTCCTCGTCCTGGGTCACCTTCTCCATTTTTAGGCCGCGGACGCTTTCGAGTTCGGATTCGGCCTCGGGGCCAGGCTGGGCTTGGCGGGCGGCCCTTTCGGCGGCCTGGTCGGCGGCTTGGCTGGCCAGGTTCTTCAACAGATCCTCCCGCTGGCCGACCATGTCCTCAAGGCTGGCTTGGCCGGCCTTTTCCACGGCCATCTTAAACTCGGCCACCAGTTCCGGGGACATGACCCCGGGGATGGAGATTAGGTTCAAAACCATCTGGTGAAACTGGGGGTTGTTGCAGGTGTGGTCGCAGCAGGCCACGCCCCGCATGATGACGCTTAGGGCGTAGTCTTTGGAGAGTTCTTGCTGGATCTCTTGGGGGGCTTGCCAAAAGCCCTTGCGCACGCTCTCCAGGAGCCGACCGGTCACCGACTGGAAGGCCCAGGGGTTTTCTCGGTCCATGAATTCGTTAAGGCCCAGTCCGTGCTTGTCCTCGACGTAAACGGCGTAGGTTTCGTTCCAGAGCTCCTGGGATATTTCTTCGGGGGTGGTAACCTGCCAGCCCCAGAGGTATTCCACGTAATGGGCCATTTCCATGGCCCCGGCGTAATTTTCGGCCATCATGCCCTCGATCCACTTGGGGTTCAGGTAGCGACTTCTGGCCTCCTGGCCCAGGAAGCGGGATACCTCGGTCATGGTCACCCGGCCGTTAAAGCGCTGGTCGGCCAGGAGGGCCTCGGGGGCCACCCCGGTCATGGATTCTATGGCCGACGAAAGCCCGCCCAGATACATGAAGACGTCGTCGTTGTCCAAAGCGGCGTAAAGGCTGGAGGAGACGGAATGCCAAGCCACCTTGGTCCCGGAGAGGTTTAGATCCAAAGCCTCCCTGGCCGGCGCGCCCCAGAGATCGGACCCATAGGCGTAAGCGGTATGGGTCTTAAAGACGTCGGAGACGGCCGAGCGGTCATCCCAAAGGCCCGAGGCCGAGACCAACTCGGAAACCCTGTTACCGTAAGCCCCTGGGGCCTCGGAGAAGATCCTGGCCTTGGAAAACTTTTGGGCCTCCTCCTCGGAAAAGCCCTGCCGAATAAGGGCGGCGTAGTTATTTTGATCGCCCAGCCTCACGAAATTGTCCAGATCGTCTTGGGCCGCCGCTTGCCTAAAGGCTTGGTCGATAAATAGTACCTTGTCCGGGAAGAGATCCCGATATAGCCCGGAGATATCGACCATCACGTCCACCCTGGGCCGCCCCAGGCGGGCGGCCGGAATGGGTCTGGAGCCCAATATGCGTCCCGTATCGCTCCAAACTGGCTCAACCCCGATAAGGTAGAGGATGGTCGACTCGTTTAGGCCTTCGTTTCTAAGGCTTTCCACCGCCCAGAGGACAACGGCCACCTTGTCGGGAAACTTCTGGTTTTTGGCTTGGTAGTCTTCGATTATTTGCTCGGCCGCCTCAATGCCCAAATTCCAAGCCGCCTTGGTCGGAAGGTAGGCCGGGGAAAGCCCATAGAAGTTGCGCCCGGTGGGGAGGGCCTCTTGGTTGCGCACGGGATCGTTGCCCTCGCCCGGGACGGTGAAGTGCCCCTCCAGGGCCCCCAGGACGGCCGCCGTCTCGGCCGGTCCGCTCCGGCCAAGGTCTTGGATGATTTGGGACTCGCTTTTGGCGCCCCCTCCCCCCCTGAAGATGGCCTCGGCCATTTCTTCCAAGGCCGGCCCGGTGGGCGAACTACCAAAAGTGTGAAGACCGTAAGGGATACTGACGTTATCGAGGTACTCCAGGTATTGGGAGAGCTCGAGCAAATCGTCGACGGTTTCGAATTTCTTCCCAAACTCCTTAACCAGACCCAAGGACTCGGTCAGTTGGCCGATGGCCTCCAAGTATTGGGGGGCGGTCGAGGCTTCCACCTGGGCCGCCCTCTCGTGGGAAGCCAAAAGTTCTTTGAGTTTTTGGTAATCGGCTTGGTTTCCGGCGGGTACCAACAGAGGGATCAAGTGGTCCACCACCACGGCCCGGCCCCGGCGCTTGGCCTGGAGGCCCTCGCCGATGTTGTCCATGATGTAAGGGTAAATATTGGGGAGATCGGTGGCCAGCACCTCGGGTGGGTCGGATATGGACAAGCCCGACTGCTTTCCCGGGAGCCACTCGTGGGTCGCGTGGGTACCCAGGTGAATCACGGCGTCGGCCTTAAAGCCATGCTTTAACCATAGGTAGGCGGCGATATACTGATGGTGGGGCTGGAACTTCTGGTCGTGGTAGAGCTTTAAGGGGTCATCGACCTCGCCCCTGGCCGGCTCGGGCAGCATGACCACGTTCCCGGCCCTGACCATGGGGATAATGATCCGGCCGTCCTTTACCATCGGGGCCCGATCGTTTGGGCTTCCGGTAAAGCGTCCCCACTGGGCTATGACCGCCTCCCGAAAATCTTCCGGAAGAGCGGAGAACCACCGGTCATACTCTTCGGCGCTTAAGGTTTCGACCATGTCAGAGGCCAGCAGATCGTCCAGCTCGCCCGGGGCCCAGGAACCCACGTTGCGCCCGCCCTTAAGGACCAAGTCTTTGATGGTTTCTTCGTTCAGGACCAGATCCTCGGGGATCGAGTAACCGGCCCCCCGGAGGGCCACAATCAGATCCTCCAGACTCCTAAAGACGTTTAGGTAACTGGCCCCGATATTTTGCTTGCCCCGGGAGTTGTTGTAGTAAATGATGGCAACTTTTTTCTCGGAGTTGGGAAGGTTCCGAAGCCTAATCCAATTGTGGATTCTGGGGATGAGCCGCTCTAGCTGCTCGTCGATCAGTTCGTAGCGAAAACTCAAAACCCCGCTGGGTAGCCTCTCTTCCAGTTTGGCCATCAGGACGGTGGGCTCGATGGCCCCGGAGACCTCGGGGTTGTCGAGGTTCCAAACTACGTCCATGGCCGCCACCCCCTGGAGGCTCCGGCGCCACTCGTCCAAGGTCTGCGAGTAGAGCTTAAGGGCGTTAAAGACCGGGACGTCGAGATCGGTCAGGGCCAGTTTGATGCCCTCGTCATAGGCGACATAGAACTTGAGGCCGAAACTCAAGATGGCCGAAACCCTGGGCCGGCGGTCTTTGTCCAGGAGAAAATTCTCCAGAACGGTCTGATCGTGGCTAAAGACGGGCATGGGATTGAAACCGGCGGCCTCCAGTTTGTCGATTAGCTCGTCCAGTGATTCTTGCTGGCCCTCAATCAAATATGTGGAAAAGAACATAATGGCCAGATAGGGCCGCCCCGGATCGTAACCCTCCCTTGACGAGTACCATTCCAGATATTCCTCGGCGGTCTTAAAAATCCCCGGGGCCTTGGGATGGTAAAGCCCGTCGCTAATCTCCGGCTCGACCGGACCGAAGGCGAAATCCGGCGCCAAATCCAGCGATATGGCTTTACCGATCATGTTGATCACGTTCTTGGAGGTCAGGCTGTCAAAGTAGGTGGAAACTTCGGCGTTAAACTCTATGCCTTTCATGAGAAGCGCCTTGTCGTCCTTGGAGCCCCGTAAGGCCAAAACCCTGGCCCGGGCGGGCAGGTCCCGGTCGATTACGTACTGGGAAAGATCGTCGTCCATGACGTCCACGATAACCAGCCGGCTTTGGTCGAAATATTCGGCCATTTCCGAGTTGTCCTTTAAATCTTTGAGACAGAAAGACCGGACCGATACCCCAATCGGGGGACGAAAAGCCTCCACGGCCTTGTGGATCATGTAGCTGTCGGAGTCGGTGATAAGTAGCGACACCTTGGCCTCACCCCCGGCCTGGCCGGCCTCGGGCCGACTGGCCTCGGGCTTGGCCGGCTCTTGGGCGGCCAGAGGCCCGTAAGCCGTAAACGACGCGGCAAACAAACAAAAGGCCAACGAAACAAACGCCAGTAACCGTGCCATCGTGAAATCCCTTAAACAAACGAAATTTGGTTTACGCGCTGAGAGACAACCTTCGCGACGGCGCCAGACTGGCCGAACGCTGGGCTTATCCGGAAGTTGACGGACCCGCCTCACTCGTCGTCGGGCATGTAGACCATGCTTCCGTCTTCCAGTCGGTAGGCCACGCCAAGCCTGACCCCCCGGCCCTCGGCCTCGGTTCTGGTGATCTTGGTGGCCTCCAGGCGGTTGGCTTTTTTGGTGATGATGGTCATCTCCCCGTCGGCCGACTCGGTGACCACGGTCACTTGGCTGTCTTTGCTAAGCAGTTCGCCCAAGCCCATGGCCGACAGAAAACTTATGAGCACGGCCACGATAAAGACCAGGAATATGTCGATGAGGTTGATGACGGCCAGCATCGGGTCGTCGGCTTCCTTAATGTTGGAACCCCCGGCCGAGCGGCGAAGGCCTCGGGATCTGAGCATGCTTAATCGCCTCGTAATATTGTGGCCTTGTTTGGAATCAAATTGGCGAAAGCGCCAAAAGGCCCAAACGGTAAGGCCAAACGCAAAATCCGGTAAACCGCTAGCCTAAAACGCGGC
>JAIRNQ010000130.1 GCA_031257955.1 Deltaproteobacteria bacterium
TGACGATCCCGAGTTCGAAGCCCTAAGCGCAGCCCTGGAAGGGGATTCTGAGGGCGAAACACCGGAAACTGAAGCCATTGGTGACGTTCCCGAGGACGAGGCCCTAAGCGAAGCCCTGAAAGGGGATTCTGAGGGCGAAGTCTCCGAGGCTGGAGCCGTTGGTGACGTTCCCGAGGACTATGCCCCGGAAACTGAAGCCAGTAGTTACGTTTTCGACGATGAATCTCCGGAAACTGAAGCCGCCAGTGACGTTCCCGAGGACGAGGCCCTGAGCGAAGCCCTGGAAGGTGACTCTGAGGACGAAGTCCCGGAAGATGGAGCCGTGGGCCAGGCTCAGGGGAGCGAGCCCGGAGAGGGTGAGCCCGAAGGGAGCGAACCCATAGGGAGCGAGCCCGGAGAGGGTGAGCCCGAAGGGAGCGAGCCCGCTGGGGTTGGACCCGTTGGGGCCGAGCCCGGAGGGGGCGAGGAGGCGCAGGAGGGCGAACCGCAAGGGGAGCCGATTCAGGCGGACGGGGAGAGGACTTTTTTAAGCGAGGATGAACTATTAAGCGATATAGACAGCTTCTTCGGGGAAAGCGAGAGCCTGACTGGGGGAAGCGGCCGAAAATATTACGATGAAGATAGCCTTTTAAGCGACATCGGGGATCTGTTGGATTCCGGCGATTACGAAGATTCGATTAGTTTGGATTTCAGCCAGTCGAGCCGGGAGGCAGTGGGCGAGGAGGCCCCGGATTCGCCTTCGTTCTGGCCGGAGAAGCCGGACGAAGAGACCGAGCTGGGGCAGTTGCGAAAGTTGTTGATGGAACGGGAGCTGACCCAGCTGTCGTACTTAAGCAACGTTTTTACCGAGCCCGGAAACCACGCCCAGGCCCTGAGCCAAGTCATTACCGAGGCCATACTCTTACGCAGCCGCAAGGACGACAAGCTAAATACCGTCTTGGGCCCGACGGTGGAGAAGATCGTCAGCGCCTCGGTTCGGCGAAACCCCGAAACCTTGGCCAACAACATCTTCCCGGTCATCGGTCCGGCCATTCGCCGCTCGATTGCCGAGACCTTCACCTCGATGCTCCAAAACTTCAACAGCACGTTGGAGATGAGCCTATCGCTAAAGGGCTTAAAATGGCGTCTTGAGGCTTTGAGGGTCAGGAAACCCTTTAGTGAAATAGTCATGCTTCACACCCTCCTCTACCACGTAGAGGAGATTTATCTAATTCACGCCTCATCCGGTATCGTCCTTGACCACTTGGTCTACGAGGGGGGCGAATCCCGGGATTCAGATTTGGTGGCCGGCATGTTCACGGCCATACAGGACTTCGTCAAAGACAGCTTTTCCGTGGGCCAGGGCGAGAGCTTGGACAATCTGCGCTTCGGCGAGCGGATCATCTTCCTGAGAAGGGCCGATCCGGTCTACATGGCCTGCGTGGTCCGCGGCAACCCCCCGGCCTCGCTGTCGCAGGATTTACAGGAAGCCCTGGAATTGGTCGTGGTCGAGTGCGCCGAGGATCTGGAAAACTTCGACGGCAACACCGAGCCTTTCAAAAAAGGTCGCCACTACTTCACGGATTTCCTGACCGTCCGTTATCAGGACACAACCAAGAAGTTACCATTTCTAGTAAGGTTTTTGCCATTTTTTGCTATCCTTCTGATAATTGTTGCATTTTTTTCGTCCTATTATTCTAATAAAGACCAGCAAGAATTCTATCAGAATTTACAAAGTCTAAATCAAAGGTGGGTGGCGATCCAAGAAAGCAATAAAGCTTCCTACAACCGTCACTTTGAGCGGGCCCTGGATCTTTTGCGCCAGGAACCGGGGCTGGTGGTCACCCACGTCAGCCAACCCAAGGAGAACTTCAGGGAGGTGGTCGTCCTTAGGGACATCTTGGCCAGGGACCCGGTCGAGATTTTGGCCGAGGAAGGGAAGGTCGATCCCTCCAGCTTCGAGGTCATCAGCCGGCCCTACGTCTCGCTGGACGAGGCCATAGTCGACCAGAGATTAAAAAACTCCATCGAGCCCTTGCCCACGGTGACCATCGACTTTAACGGACAGACCGGGTTATTGCGGCTGTCGGGGACGGCCCCCCTGGGCTGGATCCTCAATACCCGCGATAAGGCGGCTAACATCCCCGGGGTCAGGGAACTGGACGCCTCGGCCTTAAACGATCCCCGGACCATGGAGATGGAAGCCCTGATTAGTGGCATAAACGGAGTGGTGGTTCACTTTCCCATAAATTCGGACGTGCCCATTCCCGAGGACATGCCGGCCTTGGTTCGGGCCGTGGACAACATCGTGGCCCTGGAGAAGCTGGCCACCGAAATGCAGATGCACGTAAGCCTTATCATTTACGGCCATGCCGACGCCACCGGCCAGGATAGGCGCAACTTTGAGCTAAGCGAGCAAAGGACCAAAACCGTGGCCGCCATGCTCTACGCCAAGGGTTCCAGCATTCCCATTTCCAACTACGGGCTGGGCAGCCAGTTTTCGGCCAGGACCGAAAGCGGGCCTCAGGAGGATCAGGAAAGCCGCAAGATCGAACTACGGGTCCGGGTAACCCAGGACATGTTTTAAACCCTAAATGCGGGCTTGGCCCAGGATTGGACCAAGCGGCCCAGGGCGAGGCCCAGTTGGCCCATGTCGGGGTTGTCCGAGGTCCTTTATCCGATGGGACACGTTTTCGGGTTAAACCTTCCCTGAAACTCTGGACATTATTAAGTTCCTCGGGTAAAATCAAAAACCATCGGGGCCGGTTTTTTGGCTTGGCCAGAAACGATGGCTTCCCGCCGGGCCCCGTAGCCCGACGAAGTTAAGTTTGGAAACCCCAAAGGTGCCCGTTCGCTCGGTTGCCTTAAGGGATGGGCCGTAAGGTCGGTAACGGGCCGAGGCCGATAGTGGACCGGGAGGATGGTAGCGGGCTGGAGGACGGTAGCGGGCCGATAAATTCGCCCGGACCGGGTTTATTTATATTTTTTGGACCTTTCACCGGGTTCTTTTGCCTCAAAAGGCAACGGGCTAGGATTTCAGCCGGTAAGAAGCTTATGATCAATAAAAAAATATGTATGCTGGGCTCGTTTTCTGTGGGCAAGACAGCCTTAGTCCGGCAATATGTCAGTTCTATATTTTCTGATACCTATCTGTCGACGGTGGGGGTTAAAATAAGCAAAAAAACGGTCGTGGTTAAGGATACAGAGCTTAATTTGCTTCTTTGGGATATGGAAGGTCAAGACAATTATAGTTTAGTCAATATGTCGTACCTACGCGGTGCCCACGGCCTTTTGTTCGTCGTTGACGGCACCAGGGGCGAAACTTTGACCGTGGCCCTGAAACTTAGGGTTGAGTCCATGAAAATCCTGGGATCGGGCATCCCCAGCATCTTCATCATCAATAAATGCGATTTGGAAAGCGAGTGGGAGATTACCGAAAAGGTCCTCTCTTCCCTGGAGGCCAAAGGGGTCTCGATATTTAAGACCAGCGCCAAGACCGGGCTTAACGTGGAAAAGATTTTTACCACCCTGGCCGGCGAAATGGTCGAAAAGCCTTAAGGGGTTTTCCGCCCAGGCAGACGGGACGGGCGCTCCCAGGCCCCTTTTGGGGCGGTCCCTCAGGCAATGGACTTGGGGGACGGTACTTGGAAGTTCGGCCCCTTTTGGAACGAACGGTTAAACGTTCGGTCGGGCGGTCGCCGCCGACGCGGGTTCTGGGCTTGTTTGTGTGACTACCCAAGGGATAAAGTGGGAAGGGGTAGCCGAAAACGCCTTTGTGGCAAACAAAAATTAATCGGAGCCGACTAGTGGATGATTCTCTTGGATTAAAATTCCTTTGTAGCTTAGAATTCGCCTTACTCAGGCGGATCAAGCCCATGGGTTATGAGTTTTACGGCCAGGTCCCGGCTTTCTATCCCAAGCTATTCCCCGCCAACGTCGACGGCTCACCGTGCAATACGCCCTGGGAACACTCTTCCATGCTCGAATATTTTCTTCTGGACGCCGAAGAATTTTTCGACCAGGTGCCTAAGGCCGGGGAAAAGGTCTCCAGTGGCATTTGGCTCGAGCCCAACCCCAAAACCAACGACGAGATGCCGTTGGTGGCCAAAGCCGTTCAGTTGAAGGATGATCAGCTTATCACCATTCAGGTTATCCAGGAAGAGTACGCCGAAAGGGTGCGGATTTTGCGAAAGGCCAGGATGGAACTGGTTGAGCGCCGCAAGATTTCCAACGCCCTTAACTCGTTTAAGAAAAAAGCCCTGTTCGATTCTATGACCAAGCTCTACAACCGCGGAAGCTTCATGGAGATTTTGCAGGAGCAGGTGGATAAATTCGGGGCTTACACGCCCACCATGGCCCTTTTCATTATCGACGTTGATAATTTCAAGACCGTTAACGATACTTTGGGGCATTTGGTCGGGGATTCGGTATTGGTGCAGGTTTCCGAACTCCTTCGGACCTCGCTTCGCAAAAACGATTATCCGGCCCGCTTCGGCGGCGACGAGTTCACCGTGGTCGCCCCGGATACCAACATTGACCAGTCGCACAAGCTGGCCGAAAAGCTTAGGCACCGCATCCAAGCCCACGACTTCAACACCGGAGACATCCCGGTGACCATCAGCGTGGGCTATACCACTTACCGGGCCGGCGAGACCATCGAAAACTACATCCGCCGGGCCGACAAGGCCCTCTATGACGCCAAGCAAATGGGCCGCAACGTCGTCTGCTTCCGGGATCCCTGGCTCATCGACGACGAGGAGGTGGCCGGCGTCTCCGTCTGACCCGCGACTTTCGCCCGCCCCAAAATAACGGACCAAACCCCGACCCGACCCTGGGCCGGGGTTTTTTATTGGCCCCGACACGACCCTTGGCCGGGGTTTTTTTATTGGCAGTCGACACGACCCTGGGCCGGGGTTTTTTATTGGCAGTCGACCCGACCCTTGGCCGGGGTAATTTTTTGGCCCCGACCCGACCCTGGGCCGGGGTGGGGCCAGGCCCTAAACCCGGGAAAGGGCCAAGCCCTCCAGGCGGACGCATTCGGCCAGTTCCGGGCCCCAGAGGTGGCGGTTTAGCCAAAGATCCTGGGCCAGTTCCATGGCGGCCGCGAGGTTGGACATATCCTTTGGAAACTTGGCAAAGAACAGTTTCGGCCAGCCGCTTTGCCTGAGGCCCAGTTCCTCGCCCGGGCCCCTCAGCTTTAGATCCAGATCGGCCAGTTCATAGCCGTCGGTCATGGTTTTTAGGGCTTCCAGGCGCGTTTGGGCAATCTGGCTGGGGTAGAGGGTTGGGACCAGCAAAAAATGCCCCTGGCCGCCGCCTCGGCCGACCCGTCCCCGCAGTTGGTGGAGCTGGGACAAGCCAAAAAAATTGGCCCCCGCGACCAGCATGACGTTGGCCTCGGGCACGTCCACCCCGACCTCAATCATGCTGGTGGACACCAGAACGGAGGTTCGGCCTTCCCGGAATTCGGACATGGCCTTCAGCTTCTCCTCATGAGACATGCGCCCGTGGAGGAGGCCTACCCGCAAGCCGGGCAGGAGGGTCCGGATATCCTCGACGACTTTGGTGGCTTCGGGACGGGCCGAGGCGCCTTTGGTGGCCGCGGGCCGGGCCGTGGAGTCGCTTTGGGCGTAGTCGTTGTCCCATTCGTCGGCGGCCCCGTCAGGGTCGCTACCGGCGATTCTGGGGCAGACCACGAAAGCCCTTTGGCCTTGGCCGACCAGGCTGGCCATGAAAGCGTAGGCTTCGGAGAGGGCTGAGGGCTTGTAAACGTGGGTATTGGCCAGCCGGCGGCCGGGCGGAAGGCCACGCATGGAGCTTATGTCCAAGTCGCCGTAAAGGATGGCGGCCAAGCTGGCGGGGATGGGGGTGGCCGTCATGGCCAGAAGGTTTACTTTCGGGCATTTGTTTCTGAGGAGCAGGCGTTGCCTGACCCCAAAGCGGTGTTGCTCGTCGATTATGGCCAAAGTGAGGTTGGTAAAAACGACCGATTCCGAGCAAAGGGCCTGGGTGCCCACGCTGATAGAGGGCTGCCCCAAGGCTAGGCTTTCCAGGGCAGGGGCCCGCTCGGCCTTGGTTTGGTCGCCGCCAAACCAATTGACGGTAAAGCCCAACTTTTCCCCCAAGTCGGAGAAGAAGGCCCGATGCTGACGGGCCAAAATCTCGGTCGGGGCCATTATGGCCACCTGCCCGCCCTGGGCCAGTTCGGCCGCGGCGATGGCCGCCGCCACCGCCGTTTTGCCGGAACCGACCTCGCCCTGGAGTAGGCGGTTCATGGGGACCGGGGCGGCCAGATCCCACAGTATTTCCCCAGTTACCCTGATTTGTTCCGGGCTGGGCTCGAAGGGGAGACAGTCCCAAAGTTTGTCCGTCGC
>JAIRNQ010000094.1 GCA_031257955.1 Deltaproteobacteria bacterium
CAGAGGCCGATTACCTCATAGCCAATTGCCTCAAGTAGTCTCCAGGATGCCCCTGGAAGCCACGGAGAGCCTCTGTGAGGCCCGTGTAGCCGCGGGCCCCTAGGGGAGTGCCTCCGAGAGCGTCTGGGAGCCTCTGAGAGCCTCTGGGCGAGTCTCAGGCCCCTGGGCGCCTTTGGGACCTTGGGCCCGTGAGACGGTGCGGAGGGATCTGGCTTAGGACAAGTGAACAGGCAGAGGCCGATTACCTCATAGCCAATTGCCTCAAGTAGTCTCCAGGATGCCCCTGGAAGCCACGGAGAGCCTCTGTGAGGCCCGTGTAGCCTCGGGCCCCTAGGGGAGTGCCTCCGAGAGCGTCTGGGAGGCTCTGAGAGCCTCTGGGCGAGTCTCAGGCCACTGGGCGCCTTTGGGACCTTGGGCCCGTGAGACGGTGCGTAGGGTTCTGGCTTAGGACCAGCGAATAGGCGGAGGCCGATTACCTCATAGCCAATTGTCTCAAGTAGTCTCCAGGATGCCCCTGGAAGCCACGGAGAGCCTCTGTGAGGCCCGTGTAGCCTCGGGCCCCTAGGGGTGTACCTCCGAGAGCGTCTGGGAGGCTCTGAGAGCCTCTGGGCGAGTCTCTGGCCCCTGGGCGCCTTTGGAACCTTGGGCCCGTGAGGCAGGGTGGAGGGATCTGGCTTAGGCCCAGTGAATAGGCGGAACGGGAAGGCCCATAAGCCGGTCCATAAGTTGGATCATAGGTTGATCCAACAGGTAGCGGCTAGGGAATATTCGCAATCAAATATATCTTGAATTCCTTACGGGAGATAGATCGATGAAACGGGTTCTATTTTATAAGCCGCAGGACATACGGGTGGAGGAAACGGACATCCCCATACCCGGCCCCGGCGAAGTGGTCATCAGAAACGTCGTCTCGCTTACCTGCGGCACGGACGTCAAAACCTACAAGCGCGGCTATAGGTTCGAGCCACCCTTCGCCATGGGCCATGAGGCTTCCGGCGTGGTCCACGCCGCCGGGGCCGGGGTCGGCAAGTTTAAAGTTGGGGATAGGGTGGTGGCCCATAACTCCGCTCCCTGCAACCACTGTTACTATTGCAAGAAAGGGCTCCAGTCGATGTGCGTGGATCTGATCCAAAACCAGTTGGTTAACGGCGCCTACGCCGAGTATCAGAAAATCCCCGCCCCCATAGTGGAACAAAACATGTTCCTGATCCCCGACGGCATGAGCCACAAGCAAGCCGCGCTCCTGGAACCTTTCTCCTGCGCCGTATACGGCACGGCCTTGACGGAATTCGATTTGGGCGATACCGTGTGCGTCAATGGCTGCGGACCCATCGGTCTCATGTTTATCCGCATGTGCTACCTGCGCGGGGCTAGGGTCATAGCCTGCGACATGTCCGATAACCGCCTGGCCGTGGCCAGGAAGATGGGGGCCCTGGAAACGGTGAACGTGGGCCGGGTTGAGGATCAGGCCAAGGCCGTGCGGGAACTGACCGAAGACGGCCGGGGCGTCGACGCGGCCATAGAGGCCGTTGGCCTTCCGGAGGTTTGGAGCGTGGCCATTAACATGGCCCGTCCCGGCGGTTTTGTGCTATGCTTCGGCGGCACGGCCAAAGGCCTTACCGTGCCCGTTGACACGACCAAGCTTCACTACGAACAGATTACCATCAAAGGGGTTTTCCACACCACGCCCCTTTACGTCAACGCCGCCTTTGAGCTTCTGAAAATGGGCGCCATAAGCGCCGAGGACTTTGTCCAAAACGAGTATCCCATTGAGGATATCGAAAAGGCCATTCTGGAGCACGCCTCGGGCAGCGTCATCAAAAACTGCATAGCCTTTGGCTAGAGCCCGCTTCCATTTCCCCGTTCGCCCTGAACGCCTCCGGTGAAACGAAAAGCCTTGCTTGGCCTTACTTGGCCTAGCTTGGCCGCGGCGAAAGGGACCTACCGGGAAACGGCCGGGGGCGATCGCGGCGATGGCGGCGCCGGGAAGGGGCAGATAAACGGCGGATAGTGACGCTTTTATGTTTATGAGGTTTTGAGTATGATATTGAAGGGAACCCCGGTTTCCGAAGGCGTGGCTTTGGGCGGCGTTTACGTCTATCTGCCATTCTTGGCCGACGTTAAAGAAAGTTATTGCCCGGAAGGGGAAAAGAAAGGCCACGTTGAGCGATTTTTGGAAAGCCGGCGGAAGGCCATAGCGAAACTGGCCGCTGTCAGGGAAGGCCTGGCCGAGGAAGAGGCCAAGATATTTGACGCCCATGAGGACATTTTAAACGACGAGGTCATGGAAGAAGAAATCGTCGAGTTGATTCAAATACACAACTATTCCGGCGACTGGGCCATACACACCGTTTACGAAAAATACGCCAGCCTCCTCAAAGGGGTGAAAGATCCCTTGATCCGCGAGCGGGCCGCCGACATGATTGACGCCCGCGACCAGCTGTTGTCGTTTTGGTCCGGAGGCGCCAGGCCAAGCCTCTCCAAACTCAAGGCCCCGGCCATCGTGGCCGCCCGGGATCTCTTTCCGCTGGACACGGCCACCTTGGATAGGGACAACGTGTTAGCCATAGTCACCGAGGCCGGAGGGGGCACCACTTCCCACGCCGCCATAATCGCTCGTTCACGGGGCATACCGGCCGTCTTGGGCGTCCCCCGGCTCATGGAGTCGGTTACCGATGGGCAAACGGCGGCCGTGGACGCCTTTGGCGGCGAGTTGGTACTGGACCCGTCCCCGGAAGAGAGGGAGTTTTACCAAAAGCGCCTGGACGGCTGGCTGGCCGTCCGGAAGGAAAACCGCGAGTTCATGGCCGTCGAGGCCAAAACCGCCGACGGTTGGCGGATCGACATTGGCCTGAACGTCTCCTCGGCCGAGGACGAGGAAGTCGCCGGGGCGGCCTACTGCGATTCGGTAGGGCTCTTCCGGACCGAATTTCTTTACATGGGACGATCGGCGCCCCCTTCCGAAGCCGAGCAGGTAAGCGTTTACGAAAAAATCCTGACGGTTTTTAATCCTCGCCCGGTTATTTTGCGGACCTTGGACATCGGTGGCGACAAAACGGCCGAGTGCCTGGATCTGCCCCGCGAAGACAATCCCTTTCTTGGCGTCCGTGGGCTGCGCCTATGCTTTTCCAACCCGGATTTGTTTTTAACCCAACTCAGGGCGGCCTTGCGGGCTTCGGTCAGCGGGCAGTTATGGCTGATGCTGCCCATGGTTGGCAGCCTTGACGACATTCGCCTGGCCAAAAAATATATCGCCGAGGCCAAGGCCGGCTTGGCCGGGGACGGCTACCCCATGGCCGACAACGTGAAAATCGGGGTCATGATAGAAATTCCTTCCCTGGCCATGGTTTCCGACATGGTGGCCCAAGAGGTAGATTTTGCCAGTCTGGGCAGTAACGATTTATGCCAATATTCCTGCGCCGCCGATCGCCAAAACGCACCCGCCGCCGGTTATTACCAGCCCTACCATCCGGGCATGTTCCGGCTAATGGGCTACGCCATTTCGGCATTTAGCAAAGCCGGCAAACCCATTTCCATTTGCGGCGAGATGGGCGGCGATCCCTTGGCGGCCGCGGTTTTGATCGGTCTGGGCCTTCGCAAGCTAAGCCTGGGCCTCTCTTCAGTGGGGGCCATGAAGCGCTTCCTCTCTACCCTTACCGTCCCCCAGGCCGAGGAACTGGCCCGGACGGTTCAGGGCTTGCCCACGGCGGCTGACGTTCAAACTTACCTGCGCGAGGCTTTGGCCGACAAGTCGCTCCCAGTTCAAGCCGCCGGTTAAACCGGCGCCGGGGCCATCGACGGCGCTTGGCCCGAGGCCCCTTAGCCAGCGGCCGGTAACCCGGTCCGTAATAACGGGTCCGAAAGGCAGTATCATTTACGCGTTTACCAATAAAATGAAATAAAGGAGCCCTAGCATGTACTCCAGAACCGGTACCATAGTCAACGAAACCGGCCTCCACGCCCGACCGGCTTCCGACTTTATCAAAGCCGCCAATCGCTTCAAGGCTAAAATCAAAATCCGAAGAAAGGAAGTCCCTACGGACGTCAACGCCAAATCCATCGTTTCCCTTTTGACCTTGGGCTTGGAAAAAGGGGCGGAGGTGGTAATCAGCGCCGAGGGAGAGGACGAAACCCAGGCGGTTAACAGTCTGTTTGATCTAATAGAAACAGGACTTAAGGAATAGCGCCCGATTGTCGCCGACGCGAAGAGGTCGCGCCTCGCTTCCGCTTGATATATAATGGCGTTGGTCGCGGTTTGCCCCAAAGGCCAACGTTGTCATCCTTCACCTTTGTCCCCTAACCATCCCCCCATCCGTAAAGACCCTCCCGATTATTGCCCCCAGCGACGGGGATGAAAGGACGCTTTTCTGGAGGGGGTTCGGGCCACCGGACCCCCTCTTGGGCAGATGGCTTCGATGCGATCGGTGGGCGAACGTTTTTATTTTTATTTTCACTTCTACTTTTAAAAGTAGCTACAATGGGTTTAATAAGTGCGTATACTTATAACAAATGACGATGGTATCGAATCGCCCGGCCTACACGCCGCCTACAAGGCCCTAAAGCTGGCCGGCCACCAAGTTACGGCCGTGGCCCCCGACCGGGAGCGAAGCGGGCAGTCACACTCGGCCAATTTTTTTACCTACCTTCGGGTTAACGAGGCCACCATGCCCGACGGCTCGCCGGCTTTTACCGTGAGCGGCACCCCGGCCGATTGCGCCAATATCGGTTGCCTGAGCCTGATTAAAGACCCAATCGATTTGGTGGTCAGTGGCATCAACACCGATATCAACATCGGTTACGACGCCAATTACTCCGGGACGGTGGGAGCGGCCCTGGAAGCCGCGGCTTTGGGCTACCCGGCCCTGGCCGTCAGCCAAGAGAACTCGCCTTCGGTTGACTGGGAACTGGCCGGCCAGATAACCGCCCGGGCGGTAAGTTTGTACCAAGGCTGGGAAATACCCATAGGGACCATGGTAAACCTAAACGTCCCGGCCAAAATAATCGACCCCACTTGGCTATGGGTACCCTTGAATCTCGTGGCCGTGCGGGAATACTACGTCATAGACATGGACTCCGAAGGGGTGAGACGCTACCAAAGAACCCGGGACCAGCCCCACTCAACCTATGCCTCCGGCTCCGACGTGGATTTCCTGCGCCGCGGCCGAATCACCCTAAGCCCCTTGGGGCCCGTGCGCTCCGAAAGGCGAACCCTGGAGAGACTCCAAAGCCAAACCCCCGAGCGCCAAACCGACGAGCCCTAATCCAACGGGATCTAAGCCGCCGAGTTCTATGCTGCCGAGATATAACCCACCGAGTTCGTGACCAACTTGACTGAGGCCCCGAACGCCAAATCGCCGAGACGGTATTGTATTTGCCGCTATTTAGTTTATGAGGCATTAAGTAGCCATGGATTTGGTTGGCCATGGCTATTTTTTTCGCCCGGTTGGCCTTAAGGGGCAAGGGTTTGCCCTGGGCGCTGATCCGGTAAACAGTGGGCCGCGAGGGAGCGGCTAGCTGGGAACCCCAACTATGGCCAAACCACCGGGGGATCCCCGAAGCCCCTCCGGAGGCCCCCGGAAAGCCTTCGGAGTGACTGTGGTATAATGGTAATCAGTTACCGGTTCGACAAACATGGGTTAATATTTGGGCGAAATCTCGCCGCCTTTCAAACCAAGTAAGTCCAAATCGGCTTAAGTTTGACAATCCGCCAATACGGTTGATTCGTCGGTTTTAGGTTAAGTCGACGGCCGACGGCCGCCGGCCGCCGAGGATGGGCCGGTGGCTAGGCGGTATGCGGGTTAAGCCAAGGGAGTCGCGGGTTTTGTGGAAAGGGTGGCTGATTCGTTTGCGGGGGCCGCAATTTTTTTTCGCTAGACGGTTAGCGGGGTTTGGCCGGGGTGGTGGGAAGGTCCCGTGGTTGGGGCTTTTCCCGGGTAGGGGAATTAGCTGGTTGATCCGGCTAAAATGGTTACTGGAAGTAGTTTGTACGCCAAACCTACAAGCCGAAATATATAGCCAACCTCCGATAAACCGCCGATACAGACATTTCTTCCGACATTGTCCCGAATAACTCGCGTTTTTTGATTTTTGGAGAAGATCGGTTTTCCCGGAAAACAGAACCCGCATGGTTAGGGCGGATTTGCGAACAGGAAATTATTGGTTGCCGGACCGAGGGCGCCTAAAGTAAAATTGCCTCCTAATTTAATTGGGGGTCGTGGACATGACCGATACCGAAAACGTCGCCATTGACATTGACGAAGGCTACCAGAGCCCATTCCCTGACCAGTTCCCGGGAGAGGAACCCGGCTATGGCCCGAGGGAAGAGTTTGTGGAAGACCAAGGGGAGGGCAAGCCCGGATCTTCCAAACCGGATCTGGAGATCGAGCGCTCCATTTTGGGGGCCATCCTGTCCGACCCTTACGAGGCCGTACCCCTGGCAATGGAAGCCGGCCTAAGGTCCGACGACTTTTTTCAGCGGTCCCACGCCGACATCTACGCCACCATTTTAGAGCTCTACAACGAGGGCAAGGCCGTGGATCTCACTATGCTCAGGACTAGGCTTAAGCAAAAGAATTTGCTTAAGCTTGTGGGCGGTGTGGCTTACTTGTCCGAGCTCGATGACCATTACGGCATACCCGGTAACGTTGGGCACTACGCTACAATAATCATCGAAAGGTCTACCCTTAGGCGTCTTATGGACGCCTCGGCCCAGATTGCTACGATGAGCCGCTCCAACCCTACCAACGTGGCCGAAGTGCTGGACGAGTCCGAGGCCTTGATCTACAGGATCCGCGATAGCCGAAGCCCCAACAGGTTGATCCACGTCTCCCAAGAGATGGACACGGTCTTTAAGCACATAATCGAGGTTAGAAACACGGTTGGCGGAATCACCGGCATTCCGACCGGCTATACGGCGTTGGATCAAAAGTTGGGCGGCTTCCAAAAGACCGATTTGATCATCATCGGCGGGCGACCGGGCATGGGCAAGACCTCCTTGGCCCTGAATTTTACCCTGAACGCCGCCATACCCAGCTTAAGGCAGAGCCGGAAGGATCTCCCGCCCCACGCTGTGGCCCTTTTTAGCATGGAAATGGGAAACGATCAGGTCCTTCAGCGCCTTTTGTGCCAGCTGGGCCACCACGATCTGGTTGAGCTGCGCACGGGCCGGATCAACGACGATGACATCAATAGGCTCACGACCAACGCCAGCCTTCTAAGAAAGTCGAAGATCTTCATAGACGACACGGCCGCCATGAGGCCCCTGGAGCTAAGGGCCAAGGCCCGCCGGCTCAAAAGCCAGCTTATGAACATGGGCCAGGATCTGGGGCTTATCGTGGTTGACTACCTCCAGCTGATGAGACCCAATGAGCAGCACCAAAACCGCGAGCAGCAGATCCGCGAGATTAGCGGATCGCTTAAGGCCCTGGCCAAGGAACTTAAAGTGCCGGTCATTACCCTCTCGCAGCTCAAGCGCTCGGACGAGCTGGAACCGAGCCTCTCGGATCTCAGGGAGAGCGGCAGCATCGAGCAGGACGCCGATTTGGTGTTGTTTATCGTCCGGCCCGAGATGATAAAAAAGGACGACATAACCCTCAAAGGCAAGGCCGAGATTAGGATCAACAAACACCGTAACGGTCCAACCGGGGTCGTTTACCTCCAATACCTCGATAGATTCACCTCCTTTGTGCCCGGGACCAACTTTGACGAAATTAAGGATATCTGATTGGGCCCTACCCATCGCGGCCATCGGCCCGCCACGGGCGACTAAACCAGGGCCAACAAGTCTTATTAGCCTTTATTGCCTGAGTTCCCGTAATTCCCATAATTTTTGCCATAAAGCCGGCTATATACATAAATCGCAATCACTAAATGGAAAAATTTATGTGGTTATATTTTGACTTATCCTTAACTCTAACCTTCATTAATTTGTATAAAAGTCACTCGATAGCAAACTTTATTTTACAGCCATCCTTAGTTGGGTCCTTGTGTTATTAATTTGAGGATACTATTGTATTATGAATAATAGCATTAGACTATACACATAATTTGTACAATAGACATATAAAGGCCTATATTTATAATCTTACTTATCCTTTTTTGGCATGCCGCAGCCGCAACCCTCTTAAAGTTCGTCCGATAACTTTAAAGGCTACCGCTAATCGAATCCTTACGAGCCCTCCGTGACGAAGCCTTTTAAACCCTGTCTCTTTTGTCAGGGACTGTTTGTAGCTTCAATGCCTGATCTCATGGCATATTGCTTCTTGAAGTCATCCGTTTGTTCTGTAGCTCGACGCCTTGAAAGGCGAAGTACTTTCATGTCATAGGTTATCTCTGCTTTGCCCCCGGAAAGCCTTACTGGGCAAAGGTTTTCTTTAAGGCATTTATCGCAGATCGTTTTATCGAAGCCGCAAACTTTTCGTCCGCAGTGAATTACGGATTATTATTTTTGATCCATTTTAGAGCTGGGCTAGCCAACGACCAACGGACTTTTATGAGAGGTTGCGGTCTGTAACCGGACGGACAACGGATTGTCGCTGAAGTTCTGTGACAGTTGCGGACGGTCAGTGAACGGACAACGGATTGTCGCTGAAGTTCTGTGACAGTTGCGGACTGTAAGTGAACGGATGCGGATAGTCCGGGTCAGTTTAGTTGGCTTGACACCCAAGGGCGCCTTGAGTAAAATCAGGACGCGCCAATGAGGGACCGCGCTCGCCCAACCGGCAGGTTCGGGGCAGCCTTGGGACCTTTCCCCGTTTTTCGGTTTGCCCGTTGGCTGGTATGGCCGTAAGTTGGTTTGGCAATTGGCTGGTATGGCAGAAAGCTGGTTTGGCCGTTCTTTCAGGGCTGGCAGGTGAATGTCAAAGGTCTATTAGTTCAAGGATTTTGGGCTCTAAAATAACAGTATTTAGGAAAGTAATTTCTATACATTCTATTTAATTTTGGTTAAATAGGGTGTATAATTTTTTAATAACTGGGTTTTGTTTGAAACCCTGGGTAAAAAGACATGGCAAAGTATAATCAATCCGAGGTCGAGGCCAAGTGGCGAGACCGATGGGAAAAGGAAGGCACCTACACGACCGATCTGGTGGGGGCCAAAAAACCTTTTTTCAACCTGATGATGTTTCCCTACCCGTCGGCCGAGGGGCTGCACGTGGGGAACCTCTTTGCCTTCGTCGGTTCCGACATCCAGGGACGTTATCACCGGCTCCTGGGCTACGACGTCTTTGAGCCCATGGGTTTTGACGCCTTTGGCATGCATTCGGAGAACTTCGCCCTTAAGGTGGGCCGCCATCCGGCCGAGATGGTTCCCAAAAATATCGAGCGTTTTCGGGAGAACCAGCTGAAAAAAGTCGGCCTTATGGTGGACTGGGGCCATCAGGTGGACACCACCAGCCCGGAGTATTATCGCTGGACCCAGTGGATGTTCGTGACCCTCTTTAAAAACGATCTGGCCTACCGCAAGAGGGCGGCGGTTAACTGGTGTCCCAGCTGCAAGACGGTTTTGGCCGCCGAGCAGGTCATAGACGGGCAGTGCGAGCGCTGCCAGAGCCTGGTCACCAAAAAAGAAATGGCCCAGTGGTTCTTTAGGACCACGGCCTTCGCCGGAGAAATGCTGGACGAGCTGGATCGCCTGGATTGGTCGGAGCGGACCAAAGTGGCCCAGCGCAACTGGATCGGGCGCAGCCAAGGGGCCGAGGTAACCTTCGGGATCGAAGATGGGCCAAGCTTTAGCGTTTTCACCACCCGGCCGGACACGCTTTTCGGGGCCACCTACATGGTGTTTTCGCCCGAGCACCCGCTGGTGGATCAAATTACCGTGCCGGACCAAGCCAAGGCGGTGGCCGACTATCGCCAAGCCATACAGGCTCTGACGGAAGTGGAACGCCAAGCCGAAGGGCGGGAAAAGACGGGCGTCTTTACCGGGGCCATGGCCATAAATCCGGTTAACGGGGAGAAGATCCCCATCTGGGTGGCCGATTACGTGCTGATGGGCTACGGAACAGGTGCCATTATGGCCGTCCCTGGCCACGATACCAGAGACCATGAGTTCGCCTTGAAGTTTGGGCTGCCCATCAGGGAGGTCGTCTCCGGTGAGGACGAAACCGTCGACGTACAAAAGGAAGCTTACGTCGGGGACGGAAAGCTGGTAAACAGCGGGGAGTTTAACGGCCTAGTGGCCAAAACCGAAGGCATATACGCC
>JAIRNQ010000141.1 GCA_031257955.1 Deltaproteobacteria bacterium
ATGCCGCTTCCTTCCATGGGCAATAATTAAGAGAAAAGCGGCCAACCTAAATCCAATTGGGTTAGCGCCTGGCCCGGCAAAAAACGTGGGATTCTGTTTGGACCCAATGTAAACTATGCCACTATGCCACTATGCCACTATGCCACATTAGCCGAAATAGGCAACCGTCCAACCGTCAACCCGTCAACAGTCACCTCAACCGATTGGGTGAGTTGGAATCAACGACTTTACAACCCTCAAATCAAATATGATTCCCAAGCTCCAAAGCCCTGTATTTTAGGGATGATTAGTGGCGCCTAATGTCTCTTCGCCCCAGCTTTTGTAATGCCCGTAGATTGAGCCTAAGGCGGCCAGTTTAGACGCATGAATGAGGACATCCGACCGGCCAACGGCCTCCGGGTCATGGCCAGCCTGAGCGGGGTTATCGGCCTGTCCTAAACGCCATCCGCGGCGTCCTGGGCCTAACCCAGCTTATCCGGGATCTCAGGGCTAGGCTTATACGCGGTGAACGGTTACACTGGATTTTTCCTAGATGGCCTGTTCTATAAGCACGGCCGCAAGGTCGAAAGCTAGAGTTAAAAGGCTAAGACATGATAAAATGGCTCCATTAGCCACTGAGTATGGATTGTACCCAATGAATCATAGAAAATCAATTCGGGTTAGCGATTATGTTCATGGCGATGTTAACAATCTGGTCGATCCCGGCGATGGAAGATAGTTGGGTTTTTTCTCCATCAATGGACTGCCAACCCTTTTTTGAAGGACAGTATTCATGTAAAGGATCCTCCAAAATTGCGGACCTTTTTGGCTTTGAAATTGTCTATGGTCAGCTTGAAGTTTTTTATTGTTTATTTTATCTTAATAGATGGTTTTTTGATACTTTAGCCTGATTTATCGTAAGCTAATTATTCAATTTAAGCGCCTTTTAGCATGAAACAAGATTTTTTGATGTATTTATTGTCAGTTTTTGACTTAAATGTCAGCTACTTAATGAACAAGAAATGTCGAAAAAATGTTTCATTGGTCGTAGGTGGGAGCCAGGGCCCCCCATGACGTGTTATGTCTAATATAGTCTCTACTCCAATGTTATGAAAAGTCACTAAAGAGAATGGGAACGTTAAGAGAGAGTTTTCCGGCAACGGGATGGATCATAGCGGACCTTTGAAAACGTGAAAGCCTCTCCCCCTCGTTTAGCGTGTTTTATAACGGAGTCAATGCCCTCCAAAATGGCCTGTGCGAGAGGCTTGTTAAAGCAGGCAACTATACCATCCTTATGGGCGATGAGGGTTTTTATGGCGGCGATTATGGAGGCAAGACGTGAGCGCTTCATCCTTGGAATTAACATGACGAAGGCCTTCTCCGCCCGTTCTGCTTAGTCTTTGGCAAAGAAATCGTCTGGCGCCCAAATCATTCGGTAGGCTCGGCCGATTTTAGGATATTCTTTGAAAGGTAGGCGATTTAGGCAGCCGTGACTCTATTTCCGTGGCTTTAGGTACCCAGAACAAGCGGCTGCCTGAAAGAGGTATCGCGTATTTGGCAGCCGCATGGCCCATCTTTTCCGACGTTATCTATTTATTTGAGTAAAACCTTTATTTATGATATTTATCGTGAACCATCCCATTGTTTTTGAAGTTTTTTTGTGGCCAGCGCTAACGGCTGGTGACTCGCTGGTGGCCGTTTTGACGGTATCCTTGTAACCGCCATGTTCTTCCAGGGAGTTGGTGACCTTATCAACCTTCTGGGTTCCCTTTCCTGGCTGTAGGTCGAAGACGCGCCCACTATCCGAGTCTATGACGACGGTAACGTAGCCGTGCTTGCGTTTAAGAAAGGTTTCATCAATGGCCTTAATTCCACCTTGGAGAGGTCATCTGTTTTTAGCTTCATTACCCCATTGATGAAGGATGGTTTCATCAATGGCCTTAATTCTACCTTGGAGAGGTCATCTGTTTTTAGCTTCATTACCCCATTGATGAAGGAAGGACGTAAAGCCTTCTCGTCGCGGTGGAGCGTTTCCGTAGCCTTTGAGAGCTTACGCATATAGTGAACGGCTATTCCTTCAAATTGCCAAGTTAAGCGGCTGTTTTTTCGCTCAAAAGGAGCCGATAGCTGGATAATACCATGCCCAGGGCACCCGACTTTTGGCCTTGCCCAATGTAAGTAAGACTTCGCTGGGGGCCAGTCAGTGTGGCCTCACTTTCTAGGGATGTTTTCAAACTCGGAGCGTCTGGTGGGTCGCTGGCAGTGAGGGCAGGTGAACATGGCGCTATCTAAGACGTCAAGGTGGATATGGTACTCCCTACCACCGGCAAGCGGATTGGTCTCGAGCTTGGAGTACTTGACATACCATGGTTTAGAGAGGCCGAGGAACGGAGCGAGGGTTTTGGCGTAGAGCGGTTCATTGGTGAGATTGTCCATAAGCCGCCCTATTAGCTAAGAGTGTGGTCAGTATTTTTTCTTGCCTGCCTGCCATGGGTATCATGGCACCTTAGTAGGGCCAACCACTAGTAAGGCCATTATTGTTGAAACGAAAACTGTCAGTATAACAAGTTTTTATACTCTTACATAAGGGTTAGCTTATTATTGCGTATATAAATACTCATATCATCCAATCAATCAATCAATACATATTTGGGATGTCTTATGATGGGAAAACTGAATAGTTTCATTCTATTGTTCATTGTTGTCGCCTTAGCCGCTCTGGGCGCCAGGCTGGCCTTTGGCCTAGCGCCTCCGAGGGTGGTGGCCAATAGCCTGGGCATGGAATTCGTTTTGATCCCATCGGGCTCGTTCATGATGGGATCCGACATCGACGATCCTCTCTTGCTGGAAGCCTACCCCGAAGCCCCGGATTTTAGGTGCTCGCAAGGGGACTGTCCCAGTTCGTACCTTAACGAGGTTCCAAAACACTTGGTCATTATCACCAAGCCGTTTTATATCGGCCGAACGGAAGTCACGGAAAAACAGTGGATGACAATCATGCCCGATTTCGACGGTAGGCCGAAACCAGGGGATCTGGTAGATATTTTTACTCAGAGATCCGGGGACAATTATCCAATTCAGTTCATTTACTTGGAAGACATCGAGGAATTTATCTCCAGACTCAATCGGAGAGAAGGCACGAACAAATACAGGCTGCCAACGGAAGCCGAGTGGGAATACGCGGCCAGGGCCGGTAGCGACACCCAGTTTTTTTTCGGGGACGACCCGGCCTTAATAGACCAATACGCTACCTTCGAATGGTCGCCCGTGGGGACAAAAAAGCCCAACCCCTGGGGTCTATACGACATTTATGGCAACGCCCAGGAACGGGTATCCGATTGGTATTCCGAAGACTATTATCAAAACAGCCCATCAAAAGATCCCCAAGGGCCACCAGCCCCGGGGGATTTCGGCTTCAAAGTCGTAAGGAGCTGCAATTCCGTATACTGCGCCAGGTCCAGCTATAGGTCTGCCTTCTTTCCCAATAGAGGCAGGGGTATTGGCTTTCGCCTGGTCAGGGAATTTGATTATTGAGGACCTCTGGTGGTGGCCAGAGCCTATAGTCAGAGTTCGGGCGCCAGAGGCCTGGCGCCAGAAGTCGAAGCCAGTGAGCAGAGTCGAGGGCCGGCAAGGGGTAATTGGGAATGGGGAAAATACAACCCCAGCCGGGCGGTGGCGGCTAAGGCGAGACCCTACCCAGTTTGTTAAAGCCAATGGCCCGGAACCGGACCTTACACCTTGGGTCGCGTTGGCTATCCGCCACTGAAACGGTTAACAGAGGCATGGCGTTTTGGGCCAGATGGGTGGCCGACAGGCCCAGAGCCGTCAAGGCGCCGCCGTAGACGGCCCCGGTATCGATGTTTATGGCCTCAATGCCGTTGGCGTCGTCGGTGACGTAACGGTTTAGTTCTACCCTCTTTCCGACGACTAACTGGTAACGGTTGTTTAAATCTGGCCTATACTGGGCCCCTTCGGAACGGGAGAACAAAAAGGGCAAAAACAACGAGTGGTCGAATTTCTCAAATTGATTTTTATGATTTTTCTTGATTTCATGGTCATAAAAGACGTTTTCATCGGTATAATACGTGGTTGGGGTGTGCCCATGAATGACGACTTCGCCCTCGAAATCCGAATCATGTCTATACATTCTTTGCCAGATGGAACTGCGTTCGACATTGCTGACAAAGATTCTTCTAAGATTCTCTTCCGAGATCTTACTGCCACCTTTGCTTAATTCAGCTTTACTTTTTTTAAGTATCAAAGAGTTGAAATCTTTGTATTTAGCCACTTTTTGCTCGGAGATGGTACATTTGGGGCTTGGCAAGGCGTGAAAAAAAGCAAAGGACAATTCCGAGCCGTTTACCAGAAATTTCTCCTGGTGGGAATATCTCAAGCTTTTCAAAAACTTTTCGTATTTCTTCGGAATCTCAATCCCTTTGTAAGAATTCATTTCCGACTCATCTCCCCAACCTCCGAAAAAACCGGTATCGATCAGACGCTTTTGGGCCATATTGACGATATCGTACTTATCTCTGGAATCGAAAATCGATTGGTAGGTGTCCAGGTAACCATTGACCGACCAGATGTTTCCGTTTTGCTTTAGCACGTATTGTTCATTGGCCATGAACCTTAGGACCATGTCCTCATGGTTTCCGGCCAGGCAAACCGTTTCGTAATCCAGTTTCATGATCAAATCCATCACTTCCCTGGACGACGGCCCATGGTCGATATAGTCACCGAGGAAGATAATCTTTTCCACCTTATCCCCGCTCGTGTCTTCAAGATCCCGAATCGTCTCCAACAGTCTTTTCAAGGGATCGAACATCCCATGTATGTCTCCAATTACCCAAAGCATGCTTAAACCTCGGCGCCGGAAATCGGCGACCTTGTAAGGGTGTTTACGGCCTGTTGAGGGCCGTCTTTTATCGGGTCTTCCGGCTGGAAAGTCAAAGCTGACCCTTGCCGTCTTTCCTTAATAGCTTATAACAGTTTAGGCTGAAAGTCAAATTTACTTATAAATAGTGGGAAATCCAAATAATGAGGTTACAGTTTTGCCCCGGGACATCTACGGACCCGGGGCGTCGCCGATGCCGCCCAATTGGCCTTCTGGGTCAAAGGATTGACGAATTTGAGTCAATCGGGTACCCGGCGTTCGAGAGAATCGGATTGCTCTTTGGCGACCGGTGCGTAGGCGGCGCCGCGGTCCCGGCTGTGGCCTGGGGAGTGGCCAAAAAAATCCTTATAGCGTTTGGCCAAGTGGCTGCTGTTGTTGAAGCCGCATTCC
This sequence comes from Deltaproteobacteria bacterium, assembly GCA_031257955.1. Lineage (GTDB taxonomy): Bacteria > Desulfobacterota > Desulfarculia > Adiutricales > Adiutricaceae > JAIRNQ01. Next base: position 5,264 of record JAIRNQ010000141.1, read on the forward strand.
AGGGCTATGGTCGTGACCGACATGTCCGAATGGTGGAGGAGCCAGTGGGCCCGTCTGAGGCGTAACTTGCGGAAGTAACCAGCCGGGCTGTCTTTGAGGGAGGTGATAAACAACCGTTCAAGTTGCCTTGGGCTTACGCCCACCTCCCTGGCCATCTGGACGGTGGACAAAGGAATGGAAAGATTACGCTCCATAAAAATCGTGGCCTTTCGCACTCTCTGGTCGATTTGTTCCTGGGAATCTCCCAAATAGGGAACTTGGGAGTGAGTCATTGGCCGATTCCAGTCCTGGACCAAGTGGCGCAGGACTTTGACCACCCTTTCATCGCCAAAATGTTTCCCCACCAAGTAAAGGGCCAGATCGATACTGGCCGTCCCGCCCGGGCTGGTGATTATGCCCCGGTCCTCCACGAAAATCTCGTCCATTACCGGTATGACCCGCTCGAAGCGCTCCCGAAAATCCTGGGCGTGGTACCAGTGGAGACAGCAGCGCCGGTCGCTGAGGAGACCCGCCTGGGCCAGAATGAAGCTGGCCGTACATAAGCCGATAATGGTCACCCCGGATTTGGTGGCCCGGGTCAGGTAAGAAATGAGTTCCTTGGGGACGCTGGACAAACTTTTCACCAAACCGCCCACCAATATGACGTAATCGAAATCCGTGGGCTCCCGAAAGAGTTCCCAGGGGGTAATCTCCACCCCACAGCTGGACTTAATGGGATCGAGGCTGTGGCCCATGACCGTCCAGGAACACCAGATGGGGCGGCTCAAGTCGCCCACGTCGGCGGCTTGCCTGAGCACTTCGATAAAGCCGGTGAAGGCCATGAGAGTAAAATCCGGGGCCAGGGCGAAACCGACTTTCAGGGGCTTGACCGGTTCGTGGTTTTGACTTTTCAGCATGGGTTCCGTCTCCTGTCGGGGCCGGCCCGCCTGGCCGGTCCCTTGGGCAATCCGGGTAGCTTCCTGGAAGGCCCCACAAACGGCCTGAGAGGCCCAGGGTGGCCCTTGGGCGCTTGGGTGGCTAGGGGAATAGCCAGAAAAACCCAAACGGCCTCTGGTGAGCTCTGAGGGGCCGTGGCGGTCCCATCGGCCACTGAAGGACACTGGGGGGCGCCGGCCAAGGTCAGTGGCCTGGCAATCCAGAGGGGGGGATTTGGCGACAGTTTGGGCGGGTTTTTGACCACCGTCCGGCTCCGTCAATTTATTAATCCCATATTTTCCGATATTTGATAAATTTACAACATGTCGCAAAAATATTCAACAATGTCTTTAGCGTGATATTTTTTCTCTCTCGAGGCTGATAAACTTCAAAAATAATCCAACGACATTCACATCGGACTTTGGCAGGCCGGGGAGCAAACCGAAACGACCGTTTTGGGTATCCGTTCGCGCGAAAGTCGTAACTGGCCGGGGAGCTAATCTGAACAATCATTTTTGTTGGTATAAGTTTGAGCCATATTCATGTTTGGCCGGGGAGCAAACCGAAAAGACCGTTTAGGGTATCCGTTCGCGCGAAAGTCGTAACTGGCCGGGGAGCAAACCAAAACGACCGTTTTGGGTATCCGTTCGCGCGAAAGGCGTAACTGGCCGGGGAGCTAATCTGAACAATATATTTTGTTGGTTTAAGTTTGCGCCATATTCATGTTTGGGCGGGGTCTTTGGAGGCCTCGCCTAGCCTCAATACGAAAAATAGGGAGTCACCATGAGCCATCTCGCTTACCTTAAAGACAAACCCATAGCCGTTTTGGGCGGCGGGGCGGTGGCCAAGGCCGTCTCGGCCGACAGCGCCCTGGCCGGGGCCAAAGTCAGGATCTGCGATCTGAAACCCTTCGTCGAAAAGACCCTCTTTGGGGTGGAAAAGGGCGGGGTCAAGTTTTACGGCGACCAGCTGAACCTCTACGGCTTCAGTAGGGTTGGCCAAGCCAAGTATGATCTGGTCACAGACGACGTGGCCAAGGCGGTTAAGGGCGCTGGGCTCGTAATCGTGGCCACCCCGGCCCTGGGGCACGTCCCGTTCTTTGAAAAGCTCATACCGGCTCTGGAAGACGGCCAGATCGTGCATATCATCCCCGACAACTTCGGAAGCCTTATCCTGCGCAAGATGATGCGCGAAGCCGGCTGTGAGAAAAAGGTCATCGTCGGCGGCTGGTCCAGTTCACCTTACGGCAGCCGGGTCGATATCAAGGGCGGTGTCATTCTCCCCAGCATCCGAGTCTACTACCGGGCCATAACCTTGCGGGGTGCGGCCCTCCCGACGACTGACCAAGCCGATTTCCTGGCCAGCAGCCAGTATATAGGCGCCTTTGACGGGGTTAACGGCGGCGACGGCGTGGTCGGCGGAAACACCGTTATGGATACCGGCTTCTCCAACGTCAATCCGGTACTCCACTGCCCCGGGGTCATATTGGGCGTTGGGACCATGGAAAACTACGGCGTGGTCTTTGGGGACGAGAAGACCAAGTTTTCCATTTACTCCCACGCCTATTGCCCTTCCATAAGCCGCGTCCAGCTTGAGTTTTATCGGGAGCAGAGCGCCCTGGCCAAGGCCATGGGAGTGGGCATCCAGGAATACGACCCCAAAGATTTCTTTAGCCGGGAGAACCTGCTGGGCCAAGAATACATGGGCAAAGACTACGTGATCCCCTTCGAGGAGCAAGACCCCATCCAGTTCGGGACCGGGCCCTTCACCATCCATAACCGCTACATCACCGAGGACATTCCCGTCGGCTGCCACGTCTACCACGAACTGGGCAAAAAATACGGCGTGCCCACGCCAATCATCGACTCCATGATTACCTTGGCCTCGGTCATGGCCGAGAAGGACTTTTACGCCAGTGGCTACACCTTGGATTACTTGGGCATTGGCCACTTGGGCAAAGACGAACTCTTGAAATACCTAAACGAAGGGGTGATCAAGGCTAAGTAAGCTTTGTTGCCCACTCGGTTTAACAAAATCTCATGTCGCCTTTCCGATGGCCAAGGCCATCGGAAAGGCATTGGGGAATGTAAATGACTTTCGGAACGAATCGCCAGATAGGCCTTGAAGTATTGGCCAGGGACAAAATCGCCCGGATCCACGAGGCCGCCCTATATTTGCTTTCCAAGTCCGGCTCCCGGGTTAGCGGCCAAAGGTCCCAAGAGCTCCTGGCCAAACACGGGGCCAAGATCGACGGGGAACTGGTAAGAATCGACGAAGACCTCGTGGCCAAGGCCGTGGAGACGGTCCCTAAATCGTTAAAGCTCTATAAGCGGGACGGGAGCCCCTATTTGGAGATCACCCCCGGCGGAAACCAAGTCTTTTACGGAACCCACTCCGACCAGTTGGAACTTCTCGACCCCTATACGGGCCAAGCGAGGCCCTTTCTGCGGGAAGACAATAAACTCATGTGTCAGCTGGCCTCGTATTTGGAAAATATCAGCTTCGTCCTTTCGGTGGGCATGAGCAGCGACGTGAGGCCCGAGGTCCAGACCCAGATTACCCTTCTGGACACCCTCAGAAATTTCGACAAGGTCACCAACTTTTCCACCAACGACGTGGCCTCGCTACACGACTGCGTGGAGATCTGCTCCATAGTCGCCGGGGGCCTGAAGAACCTTCAGGAAAAGCCCTTTGTCTTCAATTACTGCGAGCCCATACCGCCCCGGACCCACCCGCTGGAAAGCACCGAAAAGCTGTGGATCTCGGCCGAAAACCGCATCCCCGTTGTCTACATGCCCTATTCGATGATGGGCGGTACCTCGCCCATGAGCATGCCGGCCTCGTTAGCCCAGGGGCACGCCGAGTTTTTGATGGGTCTGGTTTTAACCCAGCTGGTCTCCCCCGGATCGCCGGTCATTTACGGACACATGCCCTCGATTCTGGACATGAAGACCACGGTCGGGAGCTACGGGGCCTACGAGTTCCATCTGCTGGTGGCGGCCGGGGCCGAGCTTTCGGCCTACCTGGGCATTCCTTTCTACGGGACGGCGGGTTGCTCCGACGCCAAGTTCCTTGACGAGCAGGCCGTGGCCGAGCTGACGATGGAAGTCATGTCCACCACCCTCTCCAAGGCCAACCTCATCCACGACATCGGTGTCTTGGATCACTGCAATTCCGTTTCCCCGGAAGCCGTGGTCCTTTGCGACGATCTCATCGAAGGCCTGAAGGTTTTCGCCCGGGGCGTGGGCGAGGTTAACGACGAGACCCTGGCCCTGCCGCTAATCGAAAAAATCGGCCCGGGCGGCACCTACGTGACCGACGCCCACACGGCCAAGCGCTACCGCCAAGTGTTTTACTCAAAGCTCTTTAGCCGTAAGATGAAAAATCCCGACCGCTCCGAGGTGGGGGACAAGATCAAGGCCACCATCGACAAGGCCGTTAACGAGCACGTCGTGCCCGCCCTGGACGATCCCATTTTGGCCGAGCTGGCCAAGTGGGAAAAGAAGCTCTTGGGTTAAGGAGGACATATGTTTAACCAACAGCGCGATCTTAAGATCAAGGACATGGTTACCCGTAAAAACCACACCTGTTACGGCATGGGCGTGGGCATCATGGTCTTGGACGACGCCTACCCCGGCTTTCCCGGCGACGTCAGAAACGCCAGCGCCTGGGGCTTTCCCATCCAGTACGAGATTGCCGAAGGGGTGGACAATTACACCCTGGTCTGGGCCGAAGACAAGACCCCCTGCCGGGAGCCCATCATCCGGGCGGCCAAGAAACTTGAGCGCATGGGTTGCCGGGCCGTGGCCGCTGAATGCGGTTATTTTGCCTACTTCCAGAAGGACGTGGCCGGGGCCGTCGAAATACCGGCTTTCATGTCCAGCCTCCTCCAGGTGCCCTTCATCCAACGGGTCATCGGCCCCAAGAAAGAGGTGGGTATCGTTTGCGCCCAGAAGCGTTTCCTGACCGACGTCCATCTGGCCAACGTGGGCATCGAAGTCGGTTCCAATTACCGGATAGCCGGGGCCCAGGACGAGTACGGCTGCCCGGAATTCGACAAACTCTGGGATCACGAGAAGCGGCCGGCCGTGCCCGAATCGAACTACGAACGCTCCGAAACAGACATGATCCGCATCTGCAAAGAGTTTATTGCCAAGTACCCGGCCATTGGGGCTATAATGCTGGAGTGTACCGGCATGCAGCCTTTTGCCAGGGCCATCCAGAGGGAGATCGATCTGCCGGTTTGGAGCTGGGGAACCCTCCTGGACCACGCCTGGTCGGTCATCGCCCACCGGGAATACTACGGCCATATCTAACCCGAGGTTCTAGGCCCCGGATTCATGGACCCTCTGTGGTCCCTGACACTTTAGGGACCCAGAATCCTACCGCCGACGGCGGGCGCGAACAATACCGTGGTCAGAAGGTGTTTTGAGTTTTATTTCATTTAATTAATGCCCAAGGCAATAAAATGCGCGTCACCATTGAGGCCCTAAGTGGGCCGGAAATCGAAAGAGTCCACCAAGCCACCCTAGACATCCTGGGCACCAAGGGCCTGTCGTTCATGAGCGAGGAAGCCCTGGAGATCTTTAAGGGCCATGGCTTCAAGACGGACGGCCAGAGGGTATTTTTTACCCCGGCCCAGATCGAGACCGCCCTTGGTACGGCCCCGGAAAAATTCGAGCTGGTCTCGCGGGCCCCGGAGCGGAAGCTGACTGTGGGCTTGGGGGAAAAACCGGTTTTTCTTTCGGCCTCCGGGGTTCCCAGGATCGTCACCTGGCAGGGTAAACAAAAGGCGGTGGATTTCGTTGACTACCGGGTCATGCTCAAGCTGACCCAGACCAGCCCGGTCCTGGGAATGGCCAACAGCGGGGCACTATACCCGACCTACCACGATCCCCTCCTGGGCTTGTACCTACAAGTTTACGAGACCTTAGACCTGACAGACATGCCGCTGGTCGGGCAGAGCGAGGGCACGACCCTTTCTCACTATTCCATCGACATGGCCCAGGCGGCCGCCGGAACCAAAGATACGCCGGTTATGGTAGGGGTTTGCAACAGCCTCTCGCCTATGGCTTGGGACGCCAGGATGCTCGAGGGCGTCAAGGCTTTCGCCGAGAGGGGCCAAGCCCTGAACATTTCCTGCTGTTCCATGAACGGGGCCACGGCCCCGGTCTACGTGATTGGGGCCATCGTCCAAGCCAACTGCGAAGTCCTGGGCGGTTTGGTTTACTCCCAATTGATTCGGCCCGGAACCCCGGTCATCTACGGGACGACCTCCTCGGTCATGGATATGGTCACCATGGCCCTGGCCCTGGGCGCCCCGGAATACACCCTGATCTCTGTCGGCTGCTCCCAGATGGCCGCCAGATACTGCCTCCCCTACAGGGGCGGGGGCGGGCTCACCGACGCCAAGCTCCTGGACGCCCAGGCTGGCCTGGAAAGCGCCTGGAATTTGATCTTTAGCTGCTTCGAGGGCGTCCATTTTATGCTCCAAGCGGTGGGGGTCATGGAATCGTTCATGGCCGTGGCTTTCGACAAGTGGGTTTTAGACGAAGAAATCATCGGCCGAATCCTCAGGCTCTCCAAAGGCGTCGGGCATTTTCCCTCAGATCTGGCCGAAACTTTCTCCCAAGGCATCGAAGCCGGCGGCTACCTAAAACTCAAAAGCACCTTAAAGAACTTCAGAAAAGAGTTCCACCGACCGACTTTGGGCGATCGGCATTCCTTCGAGGTTTTCATGAAAAGGGGGATAAGCCTTCAAACGGACGCCTGGGCCTTGGTCGAGGCCCGCGTGGCGGCCTACCAAAAGCCGGCCATGGATCCCGAGGCCTTCCAAAACATGAAAGCCGTATTTACCAAGGCCACCGGGACTGAACCACCTACGCTTTAGGGTCACCCGGATAGCGAAAGCCGTTTTTACCAAGGCCGCTTGGGCCAAGCCCAAAGCGCTTTGGGGGGCCCGGGCAGCGAAAGCCGTATTTACCAAGGCCGCCGGCGCCAAGCCCAAAGCGCTTTGGGGTGCCCGGGCAGCTAAAGCCGTATTTACCAAGGCCGCTTGGGCCGAAGCTCTGAGTTTTAGTGACTTCCATGTATAACGGACCCATTTTGGTCGATACCGGCGAGTACCGGTTGACCCGCGACGAAGCCTACCAAGCCTTTTATCTCTTGGCCAAGGTGGGCTCCAAAACGGTCCGGGGGATAACGCTTACCATCTTGGCTTTGGTAGGCGCGGCCTTGACGGCCATGTACGCCCTAAACCCCCTTCGCCTTGAATACGAGATTATGGCCATCCTTTGCGCCGTCACCTTCGTGGCCGTGGTCGTGACCCCAAGCTGGAAAGCCCGGAGGGGGGCCAAGCTGGTGGCCCAAACCGGCGGCTTCTACCGCCTGGGCTTTGGCCAGGATTTCGTGGAGACCCCAGACGGTGAGCGCATTGGGCTGGCCTTGGACCGCTTGGCCAAGGCCTTCGAGACGCCCGAACTCTTCGTGTTGAGGCCCAGCCGAGTCATGACCTTATGCGTCCCCAAAAGGCTGCTCAAGCACGACCAAATTAGCTTGCTGAATCATATATTAAGTGAGAAAAGAATAAATTTTATAAAAATTAATGAGAAAGAGTCAGAGTATAAGACATAATTATAACGAAAAGCATATTCATTATCTGTCTTTTTTAAGGCTGACATACTCATCTACCCGATTTTACCAACCTAACCCTTAATATTATATCGCTCCCATTTTTTGGGGTATTATATATCACCATATGAGTTTAAGCTCATAAACTTAATTTACTTGGCTTCCGAGCCTTTCCTTACCTAGACATGACGGCCGCCAGGCCATAGTTTGGGGCACCGAGGTGAGCGAGAACATGGACATTGGTAAATTCTCTTTGGATTTCTTTTCCTTGGCCAACAAGGTGGCCATAGTCACCGGGGGCAATTCCGGGCTGGGGCAAGCCTTTTCGCTGGCCCTGGCCAAGGCGGGAAGTTCAGTCTACGTCCCGACGATCATGGAAGAGGACGGGACCACCAGGACCCTGCTTGACAATGAGGGGGTAAAGGCGGTTTTTTCCACAACCGACATCACCAAAAAAGGCGTCCCCGAAGAGGTGGTCAAAGATTGCGTCGACAAGCTGGGCACGGTTGACATTCTGGTCAACTGCGCCGGGATCTGCTTGGAAGATCCGGTCTTGGACTTTGGGCTAGAAAAATGGGAGGCCATGGTCTCCATCAACCTTAACGCCGCTTTTGAAATGAGCCATCAGGCGGCCAAAATCATGGTCCCCAAAAAAAGCGGCAAAATCATCAACATCTGTTCGATGTTCACCTTCCTGGGAGGGCTTAGATCCCCCGCCTATGCGGCCACGAAACATGGAATCGCCGGTCTGACCAAAGCCTATTGCGACGAACTGGCCCAGTACAACATCCAAGTCAACGGCCTGGCCCCTGGGTATTTCGCCACGGCCATCACCACCGTCACCCGCTCCAACCCGGTTACCAACCAGCGGGTCCTGGATCACATCCCCACCAACCGCTGGGGTCAGCGGCTGGACTTGATGGGCGCCCTGGTCTTTCTGGCCAGCCCGGCCTCGGATTACGTCAACGGGCACATACTGACCGTGGATGGGGGCTATCTGGTGCGCTAATTGGCCATTGAAGACTTACGGTCATTTACTAAAGGTGCTATAAATGTACCAAATTAATGCAAATAAGCCAGTTAAAAATTATCTGGAGTATAACTATCAGCCATTATTTATTCTATTGGCGTATCTATTTGCATTCAATATCGTTTACTTTATAGTCCTTACCCCTCCGGCCAAGGCCGCCGCTTGGATCTTGGCCAACTTTTACAGACCCAATAACGGCCTAGCCTTCGGCGCCGGCATTTTGACCGCCGTGGCCTTGATCTCCAAAGCCTTATCCGACGGGTTCGAGGCGAAATCGATTGAAGGCTTCGCCTACTTCACCAACTTAACCAACTTCACCATGATCGCCACGCTTGCCGTGGCGGTAGCCGGCAAGCCCATGTGCCGTCCGGTCGGCCCGCCGAAAAGCGCGCCTTTCGAGGCCGTCGCCAATCCCCCACATCCTGGCCGTCGATTCTATACCCGCCCGGTCGCCCCGTGCGCCGACCTGGCCGCCTGTTTTAACGCTGGCATACCGCTCCCTATGGGAGGCTTGGGCCACTTGGCCAAGGTAGCCAGGCGCGAGGCCGGCCGGTTATCCACGGCCCGTATCATGATACGCGCCTTCGTCTTCTCAGCCCGTGCCGGCGTTATGAGAAGGCTAAGGTACCTTTTGCCTATAAATATTGATTTTTCAATATGAGAGGAAAAAATGACTAATAACAACCAAACTGCCCTGACGAAAGGCGCCAAACACATAAGGTGGTATATTTTCCTACCGCCATGGCTACTGGTCGTCTTGCTGTTAGTCCTCAACCTCATCAATTTTGATGTCTTCATGAAGGTGGTCAATGGGGCCAACGGCTGGATTTTAGCCAATTTCTCCTGGCTGTTTAACTCCACCGCCTTTATCTGCGTGGTCGTGGTGCTGATCACCTTCTGCTCGCCGTTTGGGCGGGTGCGCATCGGCGGTTCCAAAGCCAAACCACTGATGAACTACTCAAATTTAACTTGGATAGTTTTGTGTACGATTATGGCCGCCGGCATATTGCTTTGGGCGGCCGCTGAACCTATGTATCACATCTATGGCCCACCAAAAAACGTAACCGAAGGCCCCAACTCCCCAGCGGCCATAGCTTGGGCCATTGAGACGATTCTTTTGGAATGGACCTTTACGCCGATGGCCATCTATTCGGTTCCGGCCATTTTGTTCGCCTTCGTCTTTTACAACATGCGAAAAGAGTACTCCATTGGTTCCATGTTTTACCCCGTTTTGGGCGAACGCGTAACCAAAACTATCATGCCAGTAGTCGACTGCGTGTGCCTATACGCCTTGGTCGCCGGCATGGCCGCTTCCCTGGGCTCGGGGATACTCCTTCTGGCCGGAGGGGCGGAGAGCGTTTTCGGGATCAAATCGCAATCGTCGTCATGGGCCGTGGCGGCCTTGCTTATCGTCATAGCTTTCGTGATATCGGCGATTTCTGGTCTCATGAAAGGCATACGAATTCTTTCGTTGCTTAATTCACGCTTTTATCTCTTAATGGTACTGTATATATTCTTGTTTGGCCCAACGGCGTATTTGATGAATTTTATGGTAGAGAGCGTTGGCCTGTACCTGAACGACTTCTTCAAAATTAGCCTTTGGACTTCCACCGCGGCCGGGGACCATTGGTCGGAATGGTGGCCGACCTTCTATTGGTGCAATTGGATGGCCTGGATGCCTGTAACAGCGGTTTTCTTGGGCCGGCTCACCAGGGGCTACACGGTCCGGGAATCCCTGGTCGCCATTTTTTTCGTTCCGGCTATCTTCAGTATCGTTTGGCTGGCCTTGTTTTCAGGAACCTCCATCAACTTCGACCTCAATGGGTTGGGCATCAACGAAGCCCGCGTCAACAGCGGCGCGGAAGGCTCTACCTATGCCATTTTCCGGAAACTGCCATTTTCCATGGTAACCATCCCATTTTTCTTGCTGATCGTTTTCATATCCTTCGTCACCGCGGCGGATTCTAACACCAACGCCATGAGCGGGCTTTGCAGCTCCGGTTTGTCCGTGACCGATCAAGAGTCGCCTACTTCGCTTAAGATCGTTTGGGGAATGACCATAGGGGGCCTTAGCCTTATCATGTTAAACGCCTCCGGCATTGACGGCCTAAAAATGGCTTCCAACTTAGGCGGCTTTCCTAACGTGTTTTTCCTGGTGTTGATGTGCGCGGCTTTACTTAAAATTGTTAAAAATCCCAGCCGCTACGACCTTTTCAAGGAAGATTATGACCAATATGGTCGCCCAATACCCTCGGAACGTTCGGCGCCCGAGTTTCAAGATACGCAACCGCTTAAACATCGGCTGCGTAAAATATTGTTGGGAACCTAACCGGCGGAAGGGTTTGCCCTCGTCCGTCTGCCGTTTTTCCGTATTTTATCGGGGAGTGCCTCGGCGGCGCTCCCAGGTTTGACAGTGGGGTTGAGGCTTTGTCGCTAAACGACCTAGCCTCGGCCCCATTTTATGGGCCTTTCCTTTGCCTGGATCTTAATGGCCCCAGAAGGCCATAGTCAAAGCCCCCCCTTCGCGGGGCGGACCGTTCTTGGACAAAACCCATAAAAGTTCCCTCGAATATCAATTCTCTCGAGTCCCAAACAACCAATTGGGAGAACCGGACTATATGGGGCTTTATCCGGCCGACCGATTAATGTTCGTTAACCAACGGCTTTTGTTTGGCCCCGATTCAAATGTCTTTTAGCCAACGGCTTTTGTTTGGCCACGATTCAAAGCCTTTTCGCCAACGGCTGTTGTTTGGCCCAGATTCAAAGCTCTTTTAGCCAACGGCTGTTGTTTGGCCCAGATTCAAAGCTCTTTTTGCCAACGGCTTTTGTTTGGCCCAGATTCAAAGGTGTTTTGCCAACGGCTGTTGTTTGGCCCAGATTCAAAGGTCTTTTTGACAACGGCTGTTGTTTGGCCCAGATTCAAAGCCTTTTTGCCGATGGCTTTTGTTTAAGCTCGATTCATGGGATAATATTGGAGACCGCCAGTTTTATGGCGGCAGTCATCATAAAACATCCGCCAACCGATCGCGTCCCGCCCCCGGTATTTTAGCCCCCCAAAAAAAAGGCCGCCCATGACCGACAAAAGTCCCCTTCCCCCGGATTCCCCCGCCCTCAGGGACGAATCGCGCCTTTCGGGTTGGGCCGAGGGTCTTGGTTCCCCGGCGGACCGCCGGGCCGCCTCGGAGCTGATTGGGCAAAGCTTGGCCAAGGGTATCCCCATGACCTTCCAGGGGGCCCGCACCGGCCTCCGCGGGGCCGGGGTTCCCAATGGCGGCCTCATCGTGGGCGCGGCCCGGCTGGATAGGGTCGAAGGCCTAAGGCGGGGCCAGTGGGGCTTCGAGTTGCTGGTCCAGCCCGGTTACCGGCTGGCCGATCTTAGGCGGGATCTGGCCACCAGGCGCCCCAACCTGGCCGCCTCCCAGGCCGAGCCCGAGGCCCTCAAGGAACTCTTGGCCGAATTTCGCGCCGAGGAACTCTTCTGGCCGCCGGACCCCAGCGAGACCAGCGCCACCATGGGCGGCTTGGCCTCGACCAACGCCTCGGGCCCCAACCGTTCGCGCTTCGGGCGGGCGGCCGATCATCTCTCCGGCCTTCGGGTCATCCTTCACGACGGCCAGGAATATAACCTAGAAAGGGGCGCCTTCAAGTTTGGCCCCCAGGGCTTGCCCCTCCCCACCGGACGGCTTTTGGAAGCCGACCCCAAGGCCCTGGGCCTTCCCCCGGAGGCCGATCTGCTGGATCTTCTGGCGGGCGGCCAGGGCATGTACGGATTCATTTCCGGCCTTTGGCTAAAGCTGGCCAAGGCCCCGGCCCATCTTTGGGGCCTGGTCTTCTTTCCCGACTCCGAGGAAAAAGCCGTCTCGCTCATCGAGGCGATACTTGACGATCCCCCGGAAGCCTTAATTAGCCTGGACTTTCTGGATCTCCCTTCCCTTTCCGTTGTCTCCGTCCTGCGCCAGTCGGCCAAAAAACTGCGCGAAATCCCCGAGCCCCCGACCGGGGCCGCCTCGGCCGTATCGCTTGAGCTTATGGCCGACGATGAGTCCTTGATTGAAAGCGCCTCCGAAAGAATAATCCAAAACTGCCTGGACCGCGGCTGCGACCCCGACCAATCCTGGGCCCTGGTAGGCACCGAGGTCGAAAAGTCCCGCCTCTTCGCCCACGCCGTGCCCGAGGGCCTGGGGAGTCTCCTCGACTCGGTCAGGGCCGGCGGCTACCCGGCCGTTATGACCGCAACCGATTTCACCCGGCCCGACCTGCGCTTTGGCCAAAACCTTGGCGAGTGCCGGAGGGATCTGCGCGAGATGGGTCTTACGGCCGTCACCTTCGGCCACGCCCTGGACAACCATCTCAGCGTCAATTTTCTGCCCAAAAATGCCGAGGAAGCCAAACGGGCCACGGAACTCATGGGCCACTGGCTGGAACGGGCCAAAAACGCCGGCGGGGAACTGTTCTTCGGGCAGGGGGTGGGCAAGCTCAAGAAAGAACTTTTTCTGGCCCACGAAAGTCCCGAGCGAATCGCCTCCCTGCGGGCGGCGAAAAAGGCCCTGGACCCCAATGGCCTCTTTAACCCAGGTAACCTCTTCGACTGACCGGGCCCGGCTTGGCCAATCGCCTAGAGACTCGCTTGGCGACTCCCTTGGCGCCTGGCTAGGCCAGCCCTAGCCTTTACGGCGCCCATGACGTTAACCCAAATATTTAGCCACCGGATTTGATACGACGATGACCGACGCCCCCGAACGTACCCGCCTCGGCCCGCCCACGGCCCCATCTTTTCCAAACTCGGCTGCCGACCGGGAACGCGACTTTCGGGAAGCCGAAGGCTATCGGCCGCGGGTGGCCGTGGCCATCAAACAGGTCCCGCCCAGCCTGGGCGGGGCCACCGACCCCCTCAAGGGCTTCGTCTTGCGGACCGGCCCGGGCCGCCTAAACCCCCATGACGGGCCGGCCATCGAAATGGCATTAAGGCTCAAGGATCGTTACGGGGCCCTGGTGGATCTCTTTTCCATGGGCCCGGTCCAAGCCGAGACGGCCCTGAAGGAAGCCCTTAGCCTGGGCCCGGATCGGGCATTTCACCTCACGGATCCCCTTTTGGCCGGCTCCGATTCGTTGGCCACCGCCCGTACCCTTATCTGGGCCATGGATTTGGAAGGGCCATACGACATCATCGTTTCGGGCCTTATGACCTCCGACGGCGGGACCGGCCAGGTCGGTCCGGCCATGGCCGCCCTGATGGACTTTCCCTTCGCCGGACGGGTTTCGGAAATCGTCTCGCTGGAAGACGGCGCCCTCACGGTTAAACAACTTTACCGCGACGAGCTTTTGGAGACGCGCCTGAACCTCCCTTGCCTGGTCACCGTCCACCCGGATGGCTTTACTCCCAGGTTGCCCACGGTCAGGGCCCGTCTTCGCCCCAGGCTGGTCAATCGGCTAACCGCTTCAGACTTAATCGCCCCAAATCCCGACCAAGCCCCGGCCCAAGCCGCCCTTTTCGGCGAGAGGGGATCGCCCACCAAAATACTCCGAACCCATAAACCCAAGGCCAACGACAAGGTTCTGGCCCGGCCCACCCCACCCGTGGCCGCCTCGGTCATAATCGAGGCCGCTTTAAAGGCCAAATCATGACCACCCCGGGCGGCGCGATACTGGTCTGGCTCGAGACCGAGGGCCGGGGCCTCGGCGAAGCCTCCAAACGGCTGGCTTTGATCGCTTCCGATCTGGCCAAACAAGGCCAGCTAACGGTACACGGGGCCATTATGGCCGGGGCCTACGGCCCTCCACCCTTGGGCGCCTTCGCGGGCTTGGGACTTACCGGCGTCCTGGCCTTTAAGGGTCGCCACCGACCCACCGTCGGCGAAAGGGCGGCGGCTTTACTCCAAGCCGCCAAACTCCTCTCCCCGGACATACTCCTGGTAGCCTCCGACGAACGGGGCCGGGAAATGGCCCCCATGGTAGCCGCCCGCCTGGAAACCGGCCTTACCGCCGACTGCGTCTCCCTGCGCCTGGAAAACGGCCTCATGGTCCAGACCCGCCCGGCCTTCGGCGGCGATCTTATCGCCGAGATAATAACCCCTATCGCCCGACCCCAGATGGCCACCGTCAGGGTCTCCGGGGCCCAGCCCGTTAAAGCTAACGGCGAACGGGAACCGCGGCCGCCTTGGCGCGGCCATGGGCCCGGCCACGAGCCCGGCCTGGCCGATCCCACCTTGCCGACCCTGGAAGTTCTCTTGGCCCCGCCGGTCATGGGCGAACCAACCGTACTCAAGCGAACACCCCTCTCGGCCGACGACGATTTGGAAAAAGCTTCCGTGGTCATAGCCTGCGGGCTGGGACTGGGCGGGCCCGAGGGCGTCTCCAAGGCCAAAAACCTGGCCGATAAACTGGGCGCCTCGCTGGGGGCCACCAGGGCAGCGGTCGACCGGGGCTGGCTCCCTGGCCACCGGCAAATCGGCCTCTCCGGCCGGGCCGTCTCCCCCAACCTCCTAATCACCCTGGGCGTCTCCGGCTCGGTCCAATTCATGGCCGGGGCCGGCGGGGCCAAAGACATCATCGCCGTAAACGCCGACCCCAGGGCCCCTATCCTGGCCCTGGCCCGGGTGGGCCTGATCATCGAGATGGAAAACCTCTGGCCGGAGCTAGAGGACCGCTTAGGACCCCTTTAACCCGCCCCACTACCCTTACTGCCCATTCGAGCCTGGGCGGCCCGAAAAGTCAGGCCGTGGCCGTTCATTTTTTTACCCGCCTCGATCCGCCTCTGAGCCAAGGCCAGCCAAATCGGTCCCACGTCGCCGTAGTGGCGTTTTCGACCGTTCCAGCTCCAAAGATAGCCGGTCAATTATAACAACGCGCTGGCGGGCCTCCTGGACCCGTTTATGGGCCTCTGGGGAAAGGGGTCGAGGTCGGCTTTTGCGACCGGCGATTCGCTGGCAGTCGCGAGGCCAGTTTTGACCAGGCCTCCGGTCCAAGCCCGACGCGGCCTTTCCGAAGGCAGCGTCGAGGTTAAAATCTATCCGTAAAGTCGCCAATCCTTGGGCAGTTTTTGCGTTTCTATGGAATCGGGGCGGGAATGGGGGTCGAAGGGGGATGGGACCCTGGCCGTCTGGACCGACCATGGCCGGCCCAGGTGGCCAGCCAAATCGGTCCCACGTCGCCGTAGAGGCGATTTAAGCGAAACCAGCCCCAAAGATAGCCGGTCAATTAAAACAACGCGCTGGCGGGCCTTCTGGGCCCGTTTATGGGCCATCTGGGAAAGGTGTCGATGTCGGCAGGGCGACCCAGCGATTCGCTGGTGGTCGCGAGGCCAATTTCGGCCGGGCTGAGGGCGAAGCCGGAGACGATTTCGCGGTTCACCGCCAGGGGCTTCGGGGTAACCGGGGTGAGGGACTTAGTGGATTAAGTGGTTAAGGGTTGGCATCCAGGGATAAGCCAATGCCCCAGCTAACCAAGCGCTTCCGGGGGCCGGCCCAGCACTACCGGGACCCATCCCAGGGGCACCGTGGGCCGTCCCAGGCGCGACCTGACCGTTTGCGGCCCTTGCCAATGGACGGCCATCTCGCCGCCCGGGTCCCGAGTCCGGAGCGCCCCAGCCTAGGCCAATACGGTCTTTCCCGGCGGATAGCGATACCCACCTCGCCCAGCGATTCTTTTCCCCGACAACCAACCTTTCCCAGACACCAGTGTTTTTGTCAACTCTATCCCTACAGAGCCAACTACCGAAATAGGCGCGGATAGTCGCCATGGCGCTTGCCAGCGAGATTGCTGGCCTTGAGGTTGTCAAAAAAAATTTTCATTTTTTGTTGACAACAAATTATTAACCTGTTATGGTATATAAACAAATTAAGTATAAATATTCGGAACTAAATTCCGTAATACGGAATTAACAAACAACTTATTTTTTCTTGTTGTATTTTCGGAACTATGTTTCGCATTCCGGAACTAGCCGTTTAGATATTTTTCCCCTTTGCCTTATGAGAGGTATGCCATGATTAACCCACAACAGTCGGTGCCTCAGGAAAACGAAGGGAAACCCAGCTTCATACCACAAAAACGGATTTTAATTCCGCATGACGGAATAAAGATGGCTCCCGAACCCTCCCGAAAGGGACCACAACTGCGACCCTTACCCGACCCGGAAGGGCTCATGGCCAAACTCGAGGCCGACGAGAAAATGTCCCCACTACTAAACGGGTTGCCCATGGGCGTAATTATGGTCAATGGCCGGGGCATGATCCTGGAGGCCAACCGTCAGGTTTGCGCCTTACTTTGCGGGTCCCCGAAAAACATCGTCGGAATGAATCTATCCGATTTGTTCCCCATAGGGCACGTTGAGATCCTGAACGTGGCCCATTCCAAGCGCCAAGCCGCCGGTCTGATTCTGCCCGAGCTCCAAAACTGTTTCATCCAACTGACCCCGATTTCGGAACACGATTCCGGCGCCGTCTTAAGTTTTTTCGATAACCGCCTCTGGAAACCCTATCTGGGGAACGCCGCCGCCATCGATCCCTTAACCCCTTACATCAGCCGCTTCATCGACGGCTCCCAGGACGGCATCAGCATCATCGACCGCCACGGAATAATGATTAAGGTGAACCAGTCGGCGGCCAGTTTTGTCGGCGTGAAAAAAAACAAACTGGAAGGCCAGCACGTCAGCTATCTGATCAGAAAGAACCTGGTAGACGCCATCTTGTCGCTGGACGTCATCCGCACCGGCCAGACCATCAGCCGTTTGGTCGAATACCGCCGCACCGGAAAAAAAGTCTTATGCACGGCCTCGCCGGTACTTAACGGGGTCGGGGAGATAGATCTGGTGGTCATGAACGAGCGGGACATAAACTCGATAATGGACAACCAGAAAAAATCGGAGAGGCATTACAAAAAGGTCGAAGAGTTTTTGCCGGGGAGCCTCCGGGACGCCAACGAATCGGTAAAACGGGAGATGGTGGCCCAAAGCCCAGCCATGTCCGCCGTCTTGGGGACGGCCACGGTCCTGGCCCATTATGACGTTTCACACGTTTTGGTCTGCGGCGAGAGCGGCACCGGGAAGAGCCTCCTGGCCCGTTATATCCACGCCAATTCGCGACGGGCCGACCAGCCTTTCGTCCACATCAACTGCGCCGCCCTGCCCGAACCTTTACTGGAGGCCGAGTTGTTTGGCTATGAGAAGGGCGCTTTTACCGGATCCGATCCGGCCGGGAAGGCCGGGCTCCTGGAGACGGCGGGCAGCGGCACCCTCTTTCTCGACGAGATCGGCGAAATGCCCCTTTCCATCCAAGCCAAGCTTCTCACCTTCCTCGATACCAGAGAATTTAGGCGGGTCGGGAGCGGCAAGGCCCTAAAGGCCAAGTGTTCCGTCATCTCGGCCACCAACCAGGACCTGGAAGCCTTGGTCGCCGCTCGGCAGTTCCGCCAAGATCTTTCCTTCCGCCTCAAAGTCTTTAGCCTGACCATACCGCCGCTGCGCAAGCGTCCGGAAGACGTAATCCAGTTGGCTAAAGTGGCCCTGGATAAATTCAACGCCACCTATCGCACCAACCGGGGCATAGACCCTCTGGCCTGGGACATACTCAAGGCCTATCAGTACCCCGGCAACGTCAGGGAACTCTTCAACATCATCCAACAGGCCGTCCTGCTTAGCGACAAGAAAACCATCGGGACTTTTCTCAAGAATGCTTTGGTGAAACAGGAGGAGTGCTTGAAGAAGAAAAAGGAGCCCCAAAACGGACGCTCCCAAAGCGGGCTGGAAACGGTCGTGCCGCCGCCGCTGGACGCCGCCAAAAGCGAGCTGGAGAAAGACGCCTTACTCCGGGCCATCGCCAAGAGCCGGAACACCCGCGACATCGCCTCTTACTTGGGCATCAGCCAAGCCAGCGTTTCGCGAAAGCTCCGCAAGTACGGCTTTGATTCCCCCGGCGGAAAAAAGAAGTCGGTTAACTAATCCACGGCCCGGCCGTCGTGGGGTTTTCCCAAGACGGCCAGCGGGCATAACTCCCAGGCCGGTGGCCCGGCCAGGGTGCCCATGTTCCCACGGTTTGGCCGGCCGGGCCGCCCATGTTCCCATTTCGGGGGGAAGGGCTAAACTCCACGGGCTGGCCGGCCAAAGCGCGCCAATTCAGCGGTACGAGGAAGCGGTCACCAAAAAGCTTTACCCTAAGCGTCTTTCAGCTGGCTTTGGCCTCTTTGCCATGAGGGTGCGGGTATCTTGGAACGCCTAGGCGGGTGGAAATCTCCGAGGCCGTCTCCACGACCGCGTCGGCCATTTTGGCCAGGATCTTCCCGTTTAAGCGAACCACCGGGGCGGATACGCTGATGGTGGCGACCACGTTGGTCTGGTGGTCGAATATGGGCGCGGCCACGCACCTTACTCCCGAAAAAATTTCTTCGTTGTCATAGCCAATGCCGCCCTCCTTGGTCTCGTCCAGCTCGCCCAAAAGGGACTGCCACTCTTTTTTTGGCAGCTTCTCTTCCTCCCGTATGCGCTCCAACAACTCCTCGGCCTCCGGGTTTTTTAAGAAGGCTAGATAAGCCCTGCCCGAAGCCGAGCGAATCATGGAAAAACCAACCCCAATTTTGGTGTCCTGCCTCAGCGGATGGTTGCCCACCTGAATGTCAACCACCAGCATGTCGGTCTCGTGGGGAATGCAGAGGTTTACCGTCTCACCAACCGTGGAGCGGAGTTTCAGGCAATCGGGCCTGGCCAAATCGACCAAACCGCTGTGGTTTATCACTTGACTGCCAAGCTGAAAGAGCTTGCTGGTAAGGGAATATTCCCCCCGGACCTTTTCTTGGCTAACGTAACCCATTTCCTCCAAAGTGTAAATGAGTCGGCATACCGTAGTTTTTGGCATGCCTAGCCTAGCGGTTAGCTCGGCCAGTCCCCATTTAGGTTGGAGCGAAAGGGTTTCCAGCGTTTTGAGCGCTTTTACCAGCGAATTAATCCTGGCGTAATTCTTTGATTCGTCCATATCTGCCCCGTAATACGACAGGACTCTTGTCCCCATAAATACGTTCGGTCACTGGGCCGGCGGCCAACCCCGATATCACAGTTCCATCGATAAGCTCCCAATTAGCTTAGCCCGGCGGGAGGACAATCCGACGCCAAAGCCGAGGCCCCACCAAACCGCCCACCTTACGGGCCGCCCACCTTGCGTGCCGCCGAGCTTACGGGCCACCAACCTTACCAGCCGCCGAGCTTACGTGCCGCCCACCTTGCCAGCCGCCGAAGAACCAAGTTTCCGACAAAAACGGTGGGCGCCCCGCCTGGGGAGCGGTCCGGGTGACCTTCGTTAGCCTCTCGGACCCCATCTGGGGCGGGGTCCTGGAGGCCTTCATTCGTCCAATCCGGCCCAGATATCCCCTACCCGGAAACCCTCGGGAAACGGGTCGCTATGGTCCAGCGCGTAAGCGTTGATCCCATATATCCAGGCCTGTCCTGTAATGGTCGGGATCACGGCCTTAATGCCGTTCACTTCCGTCTCTTCCACCAGCTCGCCGGTAAAAACGTTGCCCAAAACCCCCTCGTGCCGAAACTTCTCACCAATCTTAAGCTCGCCTTTGGCGTGGAGGGCGGCCATTTTGGCGCAAGTCCCGGTTCCGCAAGGGCAGCGGTCCAAAGCCCCGGTCCAGCTGGAGGGGTCTTTCCAGTCGAAGGCCCCCGTGGCCACGGTGACGGCGTTTTTCCAGTCGGCCAAGGGATTGTCGGTCGGGCCCGACAGCTGGGAAATGCTGATGCCAACCCCCGGGTAGTGGGGGTGGGCAACCGGAAGCCGCTCGATGGCCGCCTGACGAATCATGGCGCTTACCCGGGCGATCTCGCCGCCGTATTTCGGCTCCAATTTAATGTGGGGAAATTGCCTCACGTCGGCGATGGCGTAAAACATACCGCCCCAGGCCACGTCCACCGTGACCTTGCCCAGTTCCGGGACGTCAATCTCGACGTCCAGGTAGGCGGCGAAAGCCGGGACGTTTTTAAAGGTGACCCCGGTGACCTTGCCGTTTTGGCAAGTGGCCGTTATGCCAATTAATCCGGCCGGGGCTTCCAAAGTCAGCTCGGTGACCGGTTCCTTCATCGGCAATAGCCCCATTTCCAAGAGCACCGTGGCCACGGAGATGGTATTGCCCCCGCTCATGACCGGGTACTCGGTCTGTTCCATGATTATATACCCGGCGTCGGCTTTGGGATGCTTGGCCGGAACCAGCAGGTTGCAACACAATGGCGGATAACCCCTGGGCTCCCTGAGCATCATTCGCCTCAACTGGTCATCGCGTTCCCGAAGATAGACCATCTGCTCGTATACGGTATTTCCAGGTATGTGAGGCACCCCACCGGTAATCACCCTCATCGGTTCGCCGGCGTGGGTATCGATGGCATGAATCAAACGCTTAAAGCCCATCACGCTCTCCCTTGATAAACGCGTTAACCACAATAATTGCCTTTGTGGCTGATAATACCCCACCCAGTCCAGTTTTCCAATCGCCGGTAACTGATCGCTTGTGGGGTTAAACCTTTTTTCTGGCCAATTTTCACTAAGTTCCGTCTTGTCGGAACTAACGCTCGGCGCACGGTAAGCGGAGGGCCATTTTTACCCTCCACCATTTTTGCCCGGCGAGCCAAGCCAGGCGCGGCTCTCAGGTGAACCCGAGTCAGGCCATGGAGGGTACAGTTTTTTCCTTCCAGCATTTTTGCCCGGCGAACCAAGCCAGGCGCGGCTTTCCGATGTATCGGGGCCGGATGGTGGGCGCCAACTAATTTTGCCCACCACAATTTCCCTTCGGGCTAGGCGGAGCGTCACTTTCCGGTGGAAGGTAGGTAGGCCGTGGAGGGCCAAGTTTTGTTGCGTTCGGCCTTTCCCCCGGCTTAAGCCAGAGGTAATTTTTCGGTAGCCGGGCTGGGGAGAGTTAACAGTTTTACTCACCACAATATCCCTTCAAGCCAAGCCGATCGGGGCTTACCGGGGGCCGAGACGTGAAGGGTACACTTGATTCTTGGCCTGGCCCAAGGGCCCATGGGGGCTGGTCGGCCGGATAAATGGTCTTTCCATGGCCAAGGCACGCTGCAAAATGAGGGCCAAGGGCTTGGGGTTAGGGAACCGCCTTTGGACCATTGGGTTGGGCCGGGCGACTTTGCCTCCCTAGAAAAACCGCAAGCTTGCCTGGATTACATCTTGGACCGTTCGAGATTGCCGTCGGTCATTCGTGATTGTCTTGGACCATTCGAGATTGCCGTCGGTCATTCGTGATTGTCTTGGCCGTTCGAGATTGCCGTCGGTCATTCATGATTATCGTTGGATATTCGTTATTGGCTTCGATTATTCGTGATTACCGTCTTTGACCGGCCCGCAAAAAACCCCACTAAACTAATGAGGAGGCCATTGAAAGAAAGGGATGGTTAAAACCCCATTTGTTTGGCATTGGGTTTTTTGCGGAGCGATCAAGGTTTCAGGGATAAAACGGTTCGGGGTTAACGGATAAATGGTATCGCTAGGGTTAGGGTTGCGACGAATCGGTCATTCACCAAAGAGGGCGAGGGCTTGCTTCATCTTGTCGCGCACGGGAACCTCAAAGGGGCAGTTGTCCTCGCAGCTGCCGCACTCGAGGCAGTCGCCGGCTTTGTTGGTAAGGGAGAGGTAATGTCGTTTGGCCATGGCGTCGCCGGCCAGGGCCAGATCCAGAAATTTGTGGACCGAGGCGATGTCGATTTGGGAGGGGCACGGGAGGCAGTGGTTGCAGTAGACGCACTGGCCGCGCATTTCCCCAAGGCTCATCTCGGATATTATGGAATAATCCCGCTCAGAGGAGGGGGCTTCGTAGTAATGGAGTAGGCCGTCCAGATCGTTCTCGGAGGCCACGCCAACCAGGCAAGTGACCACGGCCGGCCGATCCAGGCAGTACTGGAGGCATTGCGGGACGGTCAGGGCCCGTTTGAAGGGGGAGGTGCGGGCGTCCAGGAGCCGGCCTCGGCTGAAGGGTTTCATGACCGTGATGGGGACGGAGAGGCTCTCGGCCTGCCAATAGAGGTCCGAGCGTTCCTGGGCTATCTGGAGGGAGCTTTGGGCGGTCCAGTCCTCGCCCATCGGATTATGGCTTACCGGGTCCAGGTCGTAAGCCGGGTTGACGCTAAACATGAAGAGGTCGATCTCGCCGGTGGCCAAAAACTTGCGGCAGATATCGGTCTTATGGGAGGAGACGCCCAGGTTGCGAATGAGGCCATCCTTTCTAAGTTTTAGGGCCAGATCAAATGTACCGGAGGAGAAGACATTCTCGAGATCGTCCATCTCGTCCACGTAATGGATGTAAGCGAAATCGGCGTAGTCGGTACCCAGTTGTTTAAGCTGGGTCTCGAAGCCAAGCTTGACGATGGGA
>JAIRNQ010000163.1 GCA_031257955.1 Deltaproteobacteria bacterium
CAGGACCTCCAACTTTTTCTTCATGCGGCAACCTAAGTGCCCCCGATCGTCCGTCGGGGCGGGTTCTGGGCGAAAAGTCCGGCCTCTGGCCCTACTTGGCGCCCCGGCCAGCCGACGAATGGGGCTGGCCAAAAATTCATTTTCCGGGCCTTGGCCCGGCTGCCAGTCCCGGCCAAAGCTCTTGGCGGACCGGTATATTATATTGGCGAAGGACTGGCCCGGCGCGGCCGGGAGCGGCGCTTAGCCGGCCCATTGCCTCGGGGCGCCAAGTTTGGGCGTCACGGTGCCGGAACTTGGCCAACCGCCGTTTCGCAAAATCAAAGGAACATGGGGAGTACGTCTTAGCGGTTATGGCGAAATCATTATACCATATATCGACACCTTGACTATAGCCGAGACAAGGCGCGCCGTCAATGGCCCCCAGGACGCCGCGGTTACCTACCCGCCCACGGGTTTCGGCCTTACGGGCCGAACCTTGGTCGGTCCGGTTGGTCGGTCCGGTTGGTCGGTCCCGTTGGCCGGTACGGTTGGCGCCACCAATTTAACCACTGGCCCTAAGACGTATGTTAATAACGTTAGAACGGATAATCAAGCCCCAATTCGGACAAAACGCGAAAAAACTTCAATTTTATTTTTGGTCGGTAGGCCCCGGATAACAGGATTGTATGAACCTGGAAGATTTATCCGAGCCGCGAGATGAAATATACTTAGCTATTTATGGAATAATCGGTCATAAAGATGGCAAAGCCCTAGGTTAAATCTTTTTTTGGTTCAGGTTAACGCCCCCTATATTAGAACGACCTTTCTTAAGACGATTTGAAACATTGGGGAGTTAAATATGCCCTAAATTACCCCCGCCTGGACCAGCCCCGGGCCGGGCCGATCGCCGGCCGCGGCTTACCCGGCTAGGCGGGCCTTAAACACAAAACTGGCTTTTGGTTATTTCGCGAACCAAAAGCCAGTTAAGTAAGTCCTGAAGAGCGTCAATATTTTTGCGTTTACTTAAATTGTCATAGACCTCGCTAGTTTGTGACGAATATGGGCCGACGCCAGGGCCGGACCCGTTCGGCGGTGAGAGCGGGCGACGCCCCCAAAGTCTAAGGGGTTTTTGCGGTGCCCGCTAACGGTAAGGCTAAAAGCGGAACATTACTTGGCGGCTTCTTTGGGGGCGGCCTCTTTAGTCGCTGCCCCTTTAGGGGCGTCCCCTTTCTTGTCGGGGGCGCCAGCCGCCGGGGTCGCGGCCTCGGGGGCGGCGACCGCCTGGTCAGTGCCCCAAGCGGCAAAGGCCTCGGCGGTGGAAGAATCTTGGCCGACCACCGACAAGACCCCATGTTGGGGGTCAAGGTACTGGCGGGCCACCCGCAGAACGTCTTCCGGGGTCACGGCCTCGATCTTGGCCAAGTGGCGGTCGGAAAAATCTGGACCCAGGTCATAGAGGACGTTGTATATAAACTCGTCGGCCCGGTTGCTGAGGGTTTGGCGGTTAATGACCTTCTGGCCGCACAGGTAACGGATGGCGGCCTGGATTGCCTCTTCGGACAAAGGGGCCTCCCGCAAACGGGCGATTATTTCCAGCATGCCCGAGGTGGCCTGCCCGGTCTTTTGGGGATCGGTGGCGATGTAAAAATTGAAGGAGCCGGTTTGGAGACCCGGGCTGTAAAAGGAAGCCACTGTGTAGGCTAGGCTCCGTTTGTTCCGGAGTTCGTTGAACAGAAGGCCCCCCATGCCCGAGAGGTAAGAATCCAAAACTTCCATGGCCGCCTGATCGGGGCTGCCCAGGCCCGGGGCCAGAAAGCCTATGCCCAGGTGGGTTTGCTGGGCGGTCTCTTGAACGTCCTTAAGCTCGACGGAGGCCTCGATGGGCTTGGGAGGCGGCGGAACGACGACCTTGTCCCCGGGTTGGGGGGCCGGCTTCCAGTCGGCCAGGAAATTGTCCAGGGCCTCGGCGACCAGCTTGGGATCGACGTCGCCGCCAACGACCACGTACATGTTTTCCGGCCGGATAAGCCTATCGTGGAAGGCCGCCAACTGCTTGTCGGTCACGTTGGCCACGGTCTCGGTCTCGCCCAAGGGGTTAACGTGGTAGGGGTGGGAACCGAAGAGGCCGACGCGCAGGCTGGAGAAGGTCCGTTCGGGTAACTGCTCGCGCTGAAGCTTAAGCATGGCCAGCGTTTCGGCCCGATACTCCTCCAGGTTGTTTTGGGCGAAGGCCGGTTTGGAAGCCAGCTTCACCATGGCTTCCAGGCCGATTTCCCAGTTGGCGGCGATGAAGCTGCCGGATAGACCCATGGAGTTGCGCCCGGCGATGCCGGAGACCGAGGCCCCCATTCCTTCGACGAACCTGGCAAACTCTTCCGAGCTCATGTCGTTCGGGGCCATGGCCATGACGTGGGCCATGAGGTTGGAGTAGCCCTCTTGCCCGTCTTGCTCGCCCAAAATGCCGCCCATGAAAGAAATCTTCACCGTGACCAGGGGCAAAGTCGCGTCCCGTAAGACGAATAGCTTGGCCGGACTTTTTAGGGGCACGGGTTCGAAACCGGCGGCCGAAGCGGCCTTGGTTTCCGGGAGGACCGGTTTTAAGGTTTTAAGTATGGACTTAACCGCCGCCTCGTCGACCTCCGGGGCCGACTCGGGCATCATGATCACGGCGGTCAGATTTTCGGGAACGAAATACCTTTCCACCAGCTTCACCAGATCGGCCGCCGTCATGCGGCCCCACTGCGGGAGATAGGCGTCCCTCAGGCGGTAGTCGCCGGTTCCAATCTCGAAGGCGGCGACCAGGGAGGCCAAGCTGTTGGAGCTTTCCTGACTGGCCAGATACGAGGAAGTGGCCAAAGCCCTGGCCCGGCTGAGTTCATCGGCCGCCGGGGGGCGGGAGGCCAATCCGGCCAGCTCCTCAACGGTGGCGGTGAGGGCGTCGTTAATCTTTTCCGGCTCGGTCTCGAAACTAACCAAAAACAGTCCGCCAAGTACCATGGAGAAAGAGCTGGTGACTATGTCGGTGACTAAACCCTTGATGTTTTTTACGTTCTCCACCAGCCTGGCCGAGCGGCCCATGTCCAGAAGGGCCGAGAGAAGATCCAGCTGGGGCGACTCGGGGGAACCGGTCGGGGGTACCCTGAAGCCGAGCATGACTTTGGGCACCTGGACAATGGGGTTTTTCATGACAATGACCGTCGGTTCCGACTGGGGTTCGGCCTTGGACGGCTGGCGCCTGGGCGGGAGGGGTTCGCTGGGGTTGGTCAGGGACCCAAAATATTTTTCGATTATCGGCGGGGCCTGGTCCACGTCAAAGCCGCCGGCTATGATCAACACGGCGTTGTCGGGTCGGTAAAACTTTTCGTGGAAATTAAAGGCCACTTCCCTGGTGGCCGCCCTGACCGTTTCCACGGTGCCCAGAACCGGGTGCTCGTAGGGCTGGCCCTTAAATACCTGGGCCATGAACTTGGCCCAAAGCTGGCGCTCGGGACCGTCTTCGCTTCTTTTGATTTCCTCCACCACCACCTCTTTCTCCAAAGCGTATTCGTTGGGATCGTAGATGGGGGCGAAGACTATGTCGGCCAGGATATCCAGGCCCAGATCCATGGACCCGACCGGGAGGGTCAGGAAGTAGACGGTATCGTCGTTACTGGTATAGGCGTTGATCGTGCCGCCGCTGTTTTCGACCTCGGCCGAAACTTCGCCCACTCCCCTTTTTTTCGTGCCCTTAAAAGCCATGTGCTCCATCAGGTGGGCCAGGCCGTATTCGCTTTCGCCGTTTTCCGAGGCGGAACCGGCTTTAACCATGACCATGGCCGTGACGGTGGGGTTGCCGGGTTGGGGGACCAAAATGGCCTTAAGCCCGTTGTCCAGTACGTAACTGAGGTCGATTCCGCCTTGGGCCTTGGGGGCGTCGGCTAGGCCGGGTACCACGAAGAACATCAAAATCACCAATACTTTGAAAGACGCTCCAATATATTTCATTGGAAGGTTCATATATTACTCCATTCCTAATCTTGTAGCCTAAAGTCAAGACAGTCGGCCAAGAAAGGTGTGACTGGCCTTCCGGGCCCGGCTTCGAGACGTGATTGCCAGGGCTTTATCGGGCCGACTTAGGATATTACAATCTTCGGGGACAAAAATAAAGGACTACCAGACCGCCGTCGCCGCCCCGAGCGAGAGAATTCGACGAGTCAAGCGATAAAGTTGGCTTAATTGGGGTAAAAAAAAGTTCGAGATTCAAAGCCTTTGCCATTGACGGAAAATTTACCCCCCTCCGCTCGAAAGCCAAAGGGACCTTGCCCTTTGGCTTTGGTTGGAAGAGGAGTTTTTCGTAAAACCAATCTTAACCGGAGGCGGTTCGGGCCGTTCGGGAAGGGGGCGGCCGGGCCGGAAGGCCAAGGGTCTAACCGATTGCCTCACCGGGTGCCTCGCCCGGGGGCCTAACCCGGGGTTTCACCGAGACCTCGCCCGGGGGTCTAACCCGGTGTTTCACCGGGTGCCTCGCCCGGGGGCCTAACCCGCGGTTTCACCGGGACCTCGCCCGCGGGCCTCCCCGGGTGTCTCACCCGGGTGTCTGGATAATTGTAACGAATTTATGTCCGCAAATCAACGTCTCGGTCAAAATAACTTATAGCAATACATGGATATATAAGTCTAAATACTAGGAGTTATCATTATAAGTTAGTTTACAAGGGGCAGCCAAAGCATGGTAACACTACTGTCTAAAGATATATTTTTAGAGCCATGCGTAGCAATTATTTTTTCTTGGATAACCCCGTTTATTGGTAAATTAAACATCTTGACAAATCTAACCATATGACTAAAATATTTAATTGGATTTATGGCGAACTTTTCGCCGCTAGGCCAATCATTCGTTCCGGTCGCCACCGCCTTCCGCCCCAACGGCCAAGGCGGGGCCAAATCTGGCCTGGCTGGAAGCCTGGGCGGGCGTCAAATTTTGTCCGGCCCCATTACCCCTCCCCCGTTCCGGTCGCCGCCGGCCTCCGGGCGGGCGGCCCACTTACGGGAACGGAGGCCCGGGACCCCGATGGGCCGGAATCATGGCTTAATAGCCTTTAGCCTCACTCGCTAGACTTTCCGTGTGATTTTAAGGTAAAATACACAAGCGTTTCCATCTGGGAGCATAAGACTGGGAGCGATCGAGGCCTTGGAAATACCCCTCACCGAATCTTGGTCAGGCGGGCCCTTGACACTGGGCACCTTTGGCGTCGGTCGGCCCTTGGCGAGCCCATTCATTCGCCGTTTGGCCCCGGGCGGTCGGTTAATCCTTTGTTGGCTCAAAATCATGGTATACTTCAATCAAAATAACGTCAGAGCTTCTTCCAACCGAGCCGATGGCGAAAGCGGACGGAACGGCGTCGCGGGAACGGGACAAATCCCATTTCGGCTCTGTTTTACGATTATCTGTTTAAGGTGCCCCAATGGCTGAATTTAAAACGTCAACTTGGCCAATCGATCGATTGTTGCGACCGAACACCAGGATCGATCTAATCCTGGACATCGATTTGATTAACGACCGCATAGACGTCCGCAACGGAGTCGTCTACGACATTACCGATCATAACGTCATTATCTCCCAAACCGATCCCCTCATGACTCGCTCCGTGGTTGGGCGGGAAATCCAGGTCACTTTCGTCGGCCGGGAACCGGTCAGCGGCGAAATCCTCCGCTGGGGCTGGACCGGCAAGATCACCAAAATCGACGCCTACCAGCTAAACGAAAAGGAAACCGTTCAAGCCATATACCTTACCGCTCCGGCCATAGGCCAGATCAGCGAAACCAACGCCAGGATGGATTACCGGCTGAACATCGTCTCCAACGATCACATCAGCATCCAGACCCACCCCTCCTTTGGCCGGGTGGTGCTTTTCGACTTTTCCGCCGGTGGGGTTTTGATTGGCGTCCCGGCCCCGCCCCAGGCCACCTTGGGCATGAGGCTGTGGTTTACGCTTTTCTTTCCCAACTTCCAGACCGG
This sequence comes from Deltaproteobacteria bacterium, assembly GCA_031257955.1. Lineage (GTDB taxonomy): Bacteria > Desulfobacterota > Desulfarculia > Adiutricales > Adiutricaceae > JAIRNQ01. The sequence goes on from JAIRNQ010000163.1 coordinate 5,978, forward strand.
GGGCGCCCAGACGACCATAAACGGCGAGGCCGAGGTGGTCCGCATAAGTTACGCTCCCGGCGACCAGATGGCCAAACTGGGCTTGAAGTTCCACGAGCTGGACATGAACGCCACCCGGACCCTCCAAAAGGCCATCAACTATTACATGCTGGAAGAACAGCGCATCCGCAACCGCACCGAATCCTAAAAACCATTTGGCCCTTAATTCAACCGGTCGGCGAATTAAGGGCCATTTTTTTACCTTTTTTTGGGCTTGGCCACTGGCCTCCCAACCCGGGCTGAAGTTAGCCCGGGCGCCGTCCGGCCGGCGGGATCATTGTTGGTAGAGCTGCCGGTTCTTGGGCACGTACCAGAAGTTGGCGTTGTAGCCCAGGCCGATGGGGGCCACCTCGGGACCGACGAAACGCTTGGAAATGGCTATGAGGCTCTCGGGCACGAAAAGAAAGACGTAGGGGACTTCCTCGTAAAAGATCTCCTGAATACGGTCGTAGGCCTTCTTGCGCGTCTCAAGATCTACGTTAAAGCGGCCCTGGTCGATTAATTCGTCCACTTCCGGGTTGGCGTAGCTTATGAAGTTGAGTTCCCCGGGCTTGGTTTTGGTAGAATTAAAGACGTCGAAGAGATCCGGGTCCAGGGGGATGGTCCAGCCCATTATTACGGCCTCGAAATCGTGCTTGTCGAGGTATTCCTTTAGAAAGGCCGCCCATTCGACCACCCTAAGTTTAACCTCAATGCCCACGTCCTTTAGCCTGGATTGAATGACTAGGCCGGTCTGTTCCCGGATTTTGTTGCCTTGGTTAAACATGATGGTCAAAACGAACTTCTGGCCGTCTTTCTCAACCACGCCGTCCCCGTCCCCATCGACCCAACCGGCTTGGGCCAAAAGTTTCTTGGACTCTTCAGGGTTGAAAGGATAAGGGGGAACGTTTTTGTTGTTGCCCCACATATCGGGCTTAAAAGGGCCGTTGGCTGGGGTCCCGAGGCCCAAGAGCACGCCGTCTATGATTTCGTTCTTGTCTATGGCGTAGGCGATAGCCTTTCTGACCCTTACGTCGGCCAGTCTCGGGTCCTTTAGGTTAAAGCCCAAGTAGGTATAGCTGAAAGACGGATAACGAAAGAAATTGAAATTATCCCGGTAAACCGGGTTTTCTTGGGCTTCCAGCCACTGGTCGGGTTCCATGGTCATGACATCGATGGATCCGGTGGCCAGTTCCATCATCTGGGTGGCCATGTCAGGGATGATTTTGGTAACCATCCGGTCCAGATTCGGGCGGCCTTCCCAGTCGAGGGGGTTGGCGGCGGTGATGATGGTCTGGGCCGTGTCCCACTTCTCCAGCTGGTAAGGGCCCGTGCCGACGGTCGTCCTGGCCAAGGGGCTTTCGTCTAGGTTAACCCCGTCCAGAAGATGCTTGGGCATTATGTTGAAGCCCCAGTTGATAAGCGCCTTGGCCATGACCCTCTTGTAGGTTACCCTTAAGGTAAGATCGTCCGGGGCGGTGACCGTTTCCATCTGCTGGAAAGGCTCGCCGTAAGCCGTGGGCGTGTTGGGATCGCTCATAAGCTTCCAAGTAAAAACGCAATCGGCGGAGGTAAAGGGCTTACCGTCTGCCCAAACCAAGCCCGGCTTAAGCTTAAAGACGATGGTTCTTTGGTCCTCGCTGAACTCCCAGCTCTCGGCCAAATCCGGGACGATGTTCAAATTGGGATCGAACTTAACCAAGCCGCGGTAGGCATCGTCAGTCACGGCCATCGAGGACACGTCGCTGCTCAGGGCCGGAATGAAGTTACTGGCGTCCCCTATGGAGGCCCCGACCAACGAGTCCCCGTAGTCGCCCGGGTGGACCGGCGGGGCCTTGGGGGCCGCGCCTTCGGGCGCCGTGGCCCCCGGCGCCGTCGTCCCAGCCGTCTCCGTTGGCTGGGAAGCGCCCTCCCCGGTTTGACCCTGGGCCTGGGCCGGCCGGCCGCCGTCCGGGCCGAAAAGGGCCAAAGCCACGACCAGCCCCATGATCGCCGCTAGCCTAGGCCAAGCGGGGATTACCCTGGCGCCCCCTAATGGGGCGCGGCGAACGCCGGGTTTAACCAAAAAACCGGGCGAGAAAATTGTTGGCGCGGTAATCACTATATTGGCCTCCCAATGGTTTTGGCGCCTCCCGGCCAAGGGGCCGGTTCTTCCCGCCCGGGCCCCAAAGGCGCCTATGCGGGGAGTCACCTAAAAACAACTTAGATTATACCCTTTAACGGACTTAATTATCAAACCGACTAAAATGCCCCAACCAAAGGCCCCCGAAGGTCGGACCCGAGCGCTTAAGGGGCCTAAACGGCCGGCCGGTACCCAGGCCGGGGAAGATCCAGCGACATGTCAACCGATCCCAAGCTCTACACCCCCACCGAACTGGCCAACCTCATCCAGTCCACCTTTACACGCCACGTGGGCCAAATTAACCTGATCGGCGAGGTCAGCTCGCTGGTCGTGGCCAACTCTGGCCACGCCTACCTCCAGATCAAAGACAAATCCGCCATGATTAAGGGGGTGGTTTGGCGCTCTTCCAAGATCTCCAGCGGGATTTCGGCCATCCAATCCGGGCTCATGGTCCAGGCCAAGGGCAAGCTCTCCAACTACGCCCCCAAGAGCGAGTACCAGTTAACCATAGATCGGATCGTGCCCATGGGTGAGGGCTCCTTGAGCCTAGCCTTCGAGAAACTAAAGCTGAAGCTTGGAAACGAGGGGCTCTTCCAACCCGAACGCAAGCGGGAGATAGCCAAATCGCCCCGTCGGGTGGCCCTTTTGGCCGCCGCCGGCTCGGCCGCCGTCAGCGACTTTCTAACCACCTCGGTCGAACGCCACCGAGGCGCCTGGATAAGCCTCTTCTCGGTAAGGGTTCAGGGCAAGGGGGCGGCCGAGGAGATGGCCGAGGCCCTGGAACTCATAAACGGCTGGGGCGGGTTCGATCTGGTGGTCATGACCAGGGGCGGCGGCTCCCTGGAGGATCTGTGGGCCTATAACGAGGAGATTCTGGTTCGGGCCGTGGCCAATTCGCGCCTACCGATCCTGGCCGCCGTGGGCCATTCCACCGATCTGTCCCTGGTCGAGATGGCCGCCGACGCCCGGGCCATCACCCCCACCGCCGCCGCCGAGACCGTCTATCCCCTGGACTCCGACCTCTTGGCCGAAATCGACGACCACCTCACCCGCCTCAAAAACCTGGCCAAAACCCGGCTCCTGGCCAAACGGGGCCAGCTCCAAAGCCACATCGGCCAACTGGGCCAGCTGCGCTACAAGCTCAATAACTTCTCCCAGCTAATCGACAGCTCCCTTATGAAGCTGGAAAACTCCGTCCGCAAGCTCATCGCCGCTTCCCGGTCCAGACTGGAGGCCCTGACCGTCTCCCTCGACCACAAGTCCCCCCACCGGGACCAAGCCCTAAAACGCGAAAAACTCGATCTCCTCCGAAAAAACCTAATCTCCCGGGCCAACGGCCTAACCCAAGCCAAAAGGGCCAAGCTGGATTGGCTCATGAACGCCCTCAACCTGGTCTCTCCCCTAAACGTCCTCACCCGCGGCTACGCCGTGGCCACCGCCCCCGACGGCCGGGTCATCCGCTCCGCCGACCAAGTCCAAATCGGCCACACCATCGACGTGAGACTGGCCGAAGGCACCCTCAAGGCCCAAGTCCAAGAAACCTCCCCCGCCCCGGCCAAAACTCCTCCCGAGAGCGACTAACCCCAACCCTCGCCCTCGCCCCGCCCCGGTGGGCAAGACAAAACTCTTCCCACCACGGGAAAATTCATAAACCTACTCAGTCCGGGCTCGGTAGGGAAGCGATAGCGTCCCTCTTTACGTGGTGGGTAAAAATCTTTACCCTCCATGTGGCCGAGGAATAACGGCGTTTCTCGGTCTAGGTTCGGTAGGGAGGCGGTAGCGTCCCTCTTGGCGTGGTCGGTAAAAACCTTTACCCTCCATGGGACGAGAAATAACGGACCTTCTCAGTCCGGCCTCGGTAGGGAGGCGGTAGCGTCCCTCTTTACGTGGTGGGTAAAAATCTTTACCCTCCATGTGGCCGAGGAATAACGGCGCTTCTCGGTCTAGGTTCGGTAGGGAAGCGATAGCGTCCCTCTTGGCGTGGTGGGTAAAAATCTTTACTCACAATGACGGTCGGTAGAATTCGGATACCTTCGCAGTTTGGCTTCGGTAGGGAGTCGGTAGAGTCCTTCGGCGGGTTGGTGGTGGGGAAAAAGGTTTAGTCTCCAGGAGGCGAGAAGGGAAATTGGCTGGGTAGGTTTTTGGTCGCGAGGGGGTAGTTTCGCGAGATTCCGTGGCGGATATGATTCTGAGGCGGGAAGAAGTCAACCGGCACCAGGCGGGGACGGCGTAGCGGCTAGGCTGGGGTAAGACGTTTACGGACTGTGTCTGGACTCTACTGGGAGAGTGCTTAAAATGAACACAAACTACAAGGTAATAAATTTGGAAATTTGGGAAATAGAGAATATAAGAATTATTTGGGTATGATCATTGGGGTTGATTGTCCGATGGGG
>JAIRNQ010000189.1 GCA_031257955.1 Deltaproteobacteria bacterium
CCTCTTGGATGTCGATGAGCACCTCTTTGGCGATGGGCTTCTTATCCCCTTCGCCCGGGGGCAGCGGCTGGCCGTCGGGGCCTTTGCGTTCGGGCTCCCGGTGGGGGCCAGCCCACTTGATCAGAAGCTTTTCCAGCTCCTTGCGAAGGTTCTCGATCTCGGCGCCCTTCTTGCCGATGACGATCCCGGGCCTGGCCGTGTGGATCCTAAGCTTGACCTTATTGCCGAAGCGCTCTATCTCTATCTGGGAGACCCCGGCTTGCTCAAGCTTCTTTTTTACGTAGTCCCGGATCCGCTTGTCCTCGACCACCAAAAGACCGTAATCCCGCCTGGCGTACCAACGGGAACCCCAGGTTTTAATGACGCCCAGCCGGAATCCCAAAGGATGTGTTTTCTGGCCCAACTTGTCCTCCAATAATCGCCTTTTCGCCCCGCCCCTCATGGTCGGCGGCCAAAAGGCCCGATAATCTAACCGCATCCCGGCGGCCAACCCCTTGGGGGTCCGGCCCGACCAAAGATTCCAATTCCCAGTCCGTTTGGCCCCATTTTGGGGCCAGTCGGCCCGGCTAAGCCAAGGCCTTAATCCTGTTTCTTCATTATTTTGGCCAAGCCTTTGGCAATGAGCGCGCGGGCGTTGCTCTTAACCTTGTCGAGGGCGTTTTTGTTTTCCTTGTCGGTCACGATGACGGTGACGTGGCAGGTCCTCTTGAGGATGCTCTTGGCCATGCCGTGGGAAACCGGGTGGACGCGCTTGAACATGGGCCCGCGATCGACCATGACCCGCTCGACGAACAAAGCGTCCAATTCCAGCTTATGCACCATCAGGGCGTTTTCGACGGCGCTGCGAAGGCAGCGGCTCAGGACGAGGGCCCCTTTGGTCGGGCTCATTTTAAGGATGGCCTGGGCCCGGGCCACGGGCTTGCCCACTATGGGCTGGGCGGCCAAGCGAATCTTGTCCGGGCAGCCGCGCTGGTTTCTTTTGACGCACTTGGATACCAGCTTGCGAGCCTCGCTTAGGGCTATTTTGTTGCCGTGCCGCTTCGATATGTCTCTGGCCGTGGGAACCAAATTGTCCGATCGGTCTGCCATGGTGGCCGCGCTCCTTAATTCCTTAATTGCCGAATTTCATAATTGCTGAATTGCCGTGACGACCCGCCGGGCGGGCCAAAAAACCACTTACCCCTCTGGGCGGCGGTTATTTTTTGGCTTTCTTGGCCTTCTTGTCGGCCGCGTGGCTAAAGAAGGTCCGGGTGGGCGAAAACTCGCCCAACTTATGGCCAACCATGTTCTCGGTCACGAACACGGGGATGAATTTTTTTCCGTTGTGGACGGCGAAGGTCAGGCCGACCATATCCGGCAGGATGGTGGAACGCCGGCTCCAGGTCTTGATGACTCGGCGGTCGTCCGCTTCGACGGCGGCGATGGTTTTGGCCATGACGTGGCTGTCGACGAAGGGTCCTTTTTTAACGCTGCGGGGCATGTTGGCCTTCCTTGAACGCTATGGGCTAATCGATTTTTCTCGGCTATGCCGATTTGGGCCGGCTAGTTAGGGCCGGCTTGCCGGTCTGGGCCCTTTGGGGCCCGTTGGGTTTACTTGGTCCGCCGCTTGACTATGAACTTGTCGGAGGGCTTGTTTTTCTTGCGGGTCTTGTAGCCCTTGGTGGGCATGCCCCAAGGGGAGACCGGGTGGCGCCCGCCGGAGCTGCGGCCCTCGCCGCCGCCCAAGGGGTGATCGACCGGGTTCATGGCCACGCCGCGGACGTGGGGCCTACGGCCCAGATGGCGCTTGCGGCCGGCTTTGCCCAGGGAAACGCTGTTGTGGTCGGGATTGCTGACTTGGCCGATGGTGGCCCGGCAGACGGAGAGGATCTTGCGGGTCTCGCCCGAGGGCAGCTTCAACAGGGCGTAGGTGCCCTCCTTGGCCATGAGCTGGGCGTAGTTGCCGGCCCCCCTGGCCAGCTGCCCGCCCTTGCCCGGCTTCATTTCCACGTTGTGCACCAAGGTGCCCAGGGGGATGGAAGCCAGTCTCAGGCTGTTGCCAGGTTTGATGTCGGCCGTGTCGGAGGAGACGACCACGTCGTTAACCTTCAGGTGCTGAGGGGCCAAGATGTAACGCTTTTCCCCGTCGCGGTAAAACAGCAAGGCGATCCTGGCACCCCGGTTGGGGTCGTACTCGACGCTGGCCACCCGGGCCGGGACTTCCAGCTTCTCCCGCCTAAAGTCGATAAGGCGATACTGGCGCTTGTGTCCACCACCCCGAAACCTGGTGGTGATCCGACCTAAGTTGTTGCGGCCGCCGGTGGAGGGCAGGGGCCTGAGGAGAGACTTTTCCGGCCGGCTGGCGGTAATCTCCTCGAAGGTCGGGTAGGACTGGGCCCGGCGCCCGGGCGAGGTAGGTTTAACTTCTTTAATGGGCATGGTCAACCTTAATCGATGTAACTAAACGGGTTTAGCTCCGGTTTCTTTTGGCTTGGCCCTCGTTGGCCCAGCCATTGTCGGCCCAGCCATCGTTGGCCCAGCCTTGGGGCGGCCGTCGCCGGCCTGGGTGGAGACTTAGACGTCGTCGTAGATATTGGGGAGAACAACCCCTATTGGGAAGGTGACTACGGCCTTTTTCCTGTCCGGAAGGCGACCTTTGTATCGGGACAGGCGTTTGACTTTGCCGGGTAAGATAATGGTATTGACGGCCAGTACCTTATTTTTGACCCCAAAGTAGTCCTCTACGGCCTTGGCTATCTCTATCTTATTGGCGTCAATATTGACGAAGAATATATACTTATTACCACTTTTCCGGACATAATTTACTTTTTCTGTGTAACAAGGCCTTATCAGTACTTCGTGAACGGGTCTCATCGTTCCAACCTCGTTTCTATGGGCGCCAAACTGGACCTCAAGATGACCAGCTTGTCGAACCTGAGAAGATCGTAGCAGTTAAGTCCGTCCACCCTGAGGACCTTAAAATCCTTAAGATTGCGGGAGGAAAGCTCTATGAAAGAATCTATGCCGGGGATAACGACCAGGGCCTTGGTCAAGCTGAGGTTATCCATAAAACCCTTAAAGGACTTGGTCTTGACGGCATCCATTTCCAGGCGGTCAAGTACCACAAGCTCGCGGTCGCGCAGCTTGGCCGACAGGACGATACGGAGGGCCTCTTTTCTGATCTTGGCCGGTGGACGCCAAGAATAGTCCCTGGGCTTGGGCCCGAAGACCGTGCCGCCGCCCCGCCACAGGGGCGACCTTCTGGACCCGGCCCTGGCCCGGCCAGTTTTCTTTTGGCGGTGGGGTTTGCGGTTGGAGTAAGCCAACTCACCCCTGGTTTTGGTGCAGGCGGTCCCGGCCCGGCGCGACTGGAGCTGGGCGGTAACCACCTCGTGGACCAAATGCGGCCTAATCTCCACGTCGTATATTTCGTCGGGGAGCGAGATCTGGTCGATCTTCTCGTTTCGTTCGTTAACTACGTCCACTAAAGGCATCTAAGACTCCCTTCCCTGAAGGGGCGGCCGGCCTCGGCCGGCTTGGCGCCTCGCTGGCGCCAGGCCTTGGCTCGGCGGCGGGCCCCACTAACTCTTGGCGATCTTGGGGGCCTTCCGTAGGATTAAAAGGCCGCCGTTGGGGCCGGGCACGGCCCCCTTGACCAGGATGACGCCGTACTCGGGCCGGACGTCCACTACCGACAGGTTCTTGACCGTGGTTTTGGCCGCTCCGTAATGGCCGGCCATGCGCTTACCCGGGAAGACCCGGCTGGGGTCGGAGGAGCAACCGATGGAGCCGGGGCCCCTGGGGGTCAGGCAACCGTGGGTGGCCCTTCCGCCGCCGAAACCGTGGCGTTTCATGACCCCGCTAAAACCGCGGCCTTTACTGGTCCCGGTAACGGAGATCTTTTCCCCGGGGGAGAAGATATTCAGCGTCAGGATTTGGCCCTCGAAGTTATCGGTCCCGTCCGGCTTGAACTCCCGAATGAGTTTGTAGCCGCCGAGGTATTCGGTTTTTTTGGAGTGGCCCAGTTCCGGCTTGTTCGCGTGGCGCTTCTGGCCATAGCCGACCTGGATGGCCTCATAGCCGTCCTTGGCCTTGGTCTTTACTTGGGAGACCCTGACCGGGCCGGCCTCGATGACCGTGACCGGCACCGAGGCGCCCTCGGACTGGAACAGGCGGGTCATGCCCAGCTTCTTTCCTATAATCCCGTCGCTCACAGTTTAAGCTCCACATCGACGCCGCCGGAGAGATCGAGCTTCATCAAGGCCTCGATGGTCTGGGGCGTGGGTTCGAGAATGTCCAAAAGCCGCTTATGGGTACGGACCTCAAAGTGTTCCCGGCTTTTCTTGTCCACGTGGGGCGAGCGCAACACGCAGGTCCGGCCGATGGAGGTCGGCAGGGGCACCGGGCCGGCCACCCTGGCCCCGGTCCGTTTGGCCGTGTCCACTATCTCTTGAGTGGAGCGATCCAGCAGCTTATGGTCATAAGCCCGCAGGCGGATTCGGATTTTCTGGTTGTTGAGCATATTTTTTGTTCCAATCCCCCAAGCGGCACCCCTTTCGGGGCGCCCACTGGCGTCACTCTATGATCTCGGAGATAACCCCGGCGCCCACGGTACGGCCGCCCTCGCGGATGGCGAAGCGCAGTTCCTTTTCCATGGCTATGGGCATGATCAAGTTGATGGTGAAGGTGACGTTGTCCCCGGGCATGACCATCTCCACGCCCTCCGGGAGGCTCACCACCCCGGTCACGTCCGTGGTCCTAAAATAGAACTGCGGACGGTAGCCGTTGAAGAACGG
>JAIRNQ010000220.1 GCA_031257955.1 Deltaproteobacteria bacterium
CCCCATCCCAGACTTCATGAACGGGGATTCGTTCTCCACCCCATGGCCGAGGTCGCCCCCAACTGGATCCATCCGGTGACCGGCCTTTCGGTCACCGAGATGCTGGGCCGGTTGCCCAAGAACGGGCCGGAAGTGCGCAAAGCCGTCTGAAGGCCAAAACCGCCCCAAGGCTGGCCTTGGGGCGGCTTAAACCCCCCAAGGCCCGGTCGCGGTTATGGGCCCCAATCGCGGATCTAAAGTAGGCTCGCGCCCAAAAATGACGCTTATCGTAAGAATCATAGTCCTGGCCATTCTTTTCTTCCTTATCTTTTGGTTGATAAGCGGCTTCGTTTCCCCCAAATCAAGCGGTCGGCCCCGGATCAGGGAAGAAGAGTTGGTGAAAGACGCCCTAACCGGCGTTTATTTTCTCAAAAGCAAGGCAATAATCGTTAATAAGGACGGCCAAAAACTATACTTCAGTTCCGTCGACAACCGCGACCGTTGGCTTCGCCAAGACGGGGACCGGCCGTGATTGGCGCCCGCCTACGCGCCGCCGCCCTGGCCTGGGCCCTGGCCTTCTGTCTGCCCGTCTGGTCCGCCCCCGAGGCGGCGCTGGCCCAAGGCGGCCTCTTTGCCCCCGACGAGCAGATCCCCCCCGCCCCCGGGTCCCAAGGGGCGCCGGCGGAGGAACCGGCCGAGGAATATACCCTGCCCGACTGGGTGCCCCGCTATCCCAACTCGAATCGCCCCTACTGGCTGCCGCCCGAGGACGGGCCAACCACGACCGTGCCGCCCACCGGATCGCCCTCCGGGACGCCGGGCGGGACGGCCCCCGCGACCGATAGTGGCGGGTTGTTCGCGCCTCCCCCGCCGACTCCGCCGCCGCCCCCAGCCGCGACCCAGCCGGCGACTGCCCCGGCCGCCGCCAAAGACGACAAGCCCGGGTTCGAGGGCGAGGTCTTGCAATATTACATGTTCACCGACGATCAGGGGGTGACCCACCTGACCGACGCCCCGGCCGATCCCCGGTACCGGCTATTCACCATAGCCATTTCGGTGACTTCGGACAAGGCCCCCTACAGACGCCTGAACCTGGAACGCATAATGCCTTACATCCAAAAGGCCTCCAACACTTACAAGGTGGACCAGGCCTTGATAACGGCGGTGATCAGATCCGAGTCGGCCTTCGATCCAAACGCCGTGTCCTGGGTCGGGGCCAGGGGCCTGATGCAACTGATGCCCAACACCGCCCGCATGATGGGGGTCAAAGACAGCTTCGATCCCGAGCAAAACATAATGGGCGGGACCCGATACCTGCGGATGATGCTAAACCGCTTCAACGGCGACGTCATCCTGGCCGTGGCCGCCTATAATTGCGGCCCGGAGCGTGTGGCCCGGGTGATGGCCGTGCCCAATATCCGCGAGACCAAAAACTACGTCCGGACGGTCCTCCGTAACTACGATACGTTCTTGCGCATGTTTCGGGCCGAGGCCAGCGGCCAAGCCGCCGACCCGCCGGCGGCCGGAACCGCCGGACCTACCGGAACGTCCGGATCATCCGTACCATCCGGATCAACTGGGCCGGCCGGACCGACCGGGACACCCGGGCCTTGAAGGTCATGGACAAACCTATAATCGCCTTACTTTTTTCAGATTTTATTTGCCCCATACATAAATGCGCCATTCTAAGCAAACAGGAATTAGGTGAATGAATCAAGCGATGACTGGTCTAAGCAAGTTACTTAGTCTCCCCATTGTACCAAACACCTTAACGATTGGTCGCTTATTGGCTATTCCGGTCGTGCTCCTCAGCTTGGCCCTGGCCAACCAGGAAAACGAACTTGTCTCCGGAGTCACGGCCACCGTCTATCTTTTGGCCGCCCTGAGCGATCTCCTGGACGGCTACTTGGCCCGCAAGTACGACAACGAAAGCAACCTCGGCCGGTTCCTCGACCCCATGGCCGATAAGCTCCTGGCCTCCTCGGCCCTAATCATGATGATTCCCCTGGGCTACCTCCCGGCCCTGGTGGTTTTCCTAATCATCGCCCGGGAACTGGCCGTCACCGGCCTCCGGGCCATCGCCATGGAAAGGGGCTTGGTCATCTCGGCCTCGGCCCAGGGCAAGCAAAAAACCCTGGCCCAAAACATCGCCGTTTTTTGCCTCCTCTGGCACCACCAGCTCCTATGGGCCAACACGGCCAGGGTTGGCATCGTTATCCTTTACGTGGCCTTGGCCACGACCTACTGGTCGGGCGGACTATACTTTTACAAATTCCTGAGCGAAATCAAACAGTTGCCCAAAAAATCCCAGTGAGTCATTACTGGCGGCTATATTATTGCCCCAATTAGCTTTTGGCCAAGCGCTTTGGCGCTCCGGCCAACGGCTATTCTCCGGCTCACCGCTTTGCGCCGGCCCGCCAAGGCACAATTGACGCCTTAGCGGCGCCCCAAACGGCAACCAAAACTTGGCCCTTAACCCTTGGGCGTTTTGACGCCCCGACCGACCAAACCGCTCGTCTTTTCCGCCGTCCGGTTTACTCCGTTGGCCTGGTGCCCACAGTTTGGCCGCCAGAACGTTGGCCTCCCACCAGTTTGGGACCCGCCAGTTGGGGATTGAAGGCGATTGGCCATGGTCGGGCCTCTGGGCCTGGCCAAGTGAGTCTATTGGCCTTTTCTTTGGCGCCCCATGCGAATTAACATTCGTTAAGCGACTTATGGCCGCGGCCATCACTTTTCCCCTTTAAAGACGGCAACTTCCGTTGGACCGTTACGCTTTCGTTTTGGGCTCTGGCCCAATACCAAACTATTGGCTCAAAATCGTTTAGACTGGGCCTCGCTGGTGCCTTTATGAAAAAACTCCTAATAGTTCTGGCTTTAACCTTCATCGTCCCCGCTTTCGCTACCACCGGCCGGGCCGATACCATAATCCTTAAGGCGGGCCATACCCTCACCCCCGATCACCCTTACCATTTGGGCTTGGTATATTTGGCCGATCTGCTCAAGGAGCGCACAAACGGTGAGGTATTGCTCCAGCCCCAGCCCAATTCCATGTTGGGCAACGAGCAAGAACTGATAGAGTACATGCAGATGGGAAGCGTGGAAGCGGCCATCACCTCCACCGGCCCCTTGGGAGGATTTACCGACGCCTTCTTGGTCTTCGATCTGCCCTTTATCTTCCCGGACGCGGCCACGGCCAGAAGGATCCTGGACGGTCCCATAGGCCAAAAAATCCTGGAGAGCGTGGAGAACATCGACATAATAGGGATCACTTTTTTCGAGAACGGTTTTAGGCAAATAACCAACTCGGTAAGGCCCATCCTTAACCCGGAAGACGTCAAGGGCTTGAAGATACGGACCATGCAGAACAAGATCCACATGGCCACCTTCTCGGCCATCGGGGCCGTGCCCATTCCCATGCCCTTCGGCGAGCTCTACTCGGCGATGAAGCAGGGAACCATAGACGGCGAAGAAAATCCCATCCCGCTCATCTACTCCTCCAAATTCTACGAGGTCCAACAGTATTGCTCGCTTACCGGGCATTTTTACTCACCTACCCCGCTTTTCGTCAGCAAAACTGCCTGGAACAAGCTCACCGACGAGCAAAAGTCCATCTTCCGTACCGCCGCCGCCGAGGCCCGCGACTACCAGAGGGGCTTAATCGACAAACAAACCGCCGAATACGTGGACCAACTGAAAGAAAAAGGCATGCGGGTCGACCAAGTCGACAAGGCCGTTTGGCTCCAAGCCATGGAACCGGTCTACGATCTCTTTGAGTCCCAAGGCGGGGCCACCGCCCTACGCGAGGTCCAGCGGGCAATCGCCAACCACCCCGCCGAGCCCGCCGCCGACTGACGGCCTCGGCCAAGCGGTCCTGGCAAACTTGGCCCCAAAATTCTCGTCCCAACGAAAAGCGCCCCCAAAAGAACCCATGTTCCTTTGGGGGCACCCTTAACGTTTAGCCGTTCCATTTATGGCTTAACCGTAACGGCTCGTCAATAGACCTTAAAAGACACGCTTCCTTCCCTTTGCAATTGCCCCACCAACGAATACTCCCACTGAAAATACGCCTCTTTCTCCGAGACGGACGAATTGGGATCCATGTAGGGTCTGTACCAGTAGTCAACCGGTTCGGTCAGAAAAACCCCGTCGTTGTTGTCCAAGATTAGCCCGGATTCTTGCCAGCCCCGGTTTCCGCCTTCCAGGACCATGATGCATGAGCCGGTCAGCCACAGCGAGAGTTCCTTGGCCGCCAGGTTGGCCGCCACGCCGTCCTCGGAGGTGACCAGCACGTATTTTTTGGGCTTGAAGTTGGGATGGGCCCGGTAGGACTCGGAACGGGAGGCCCACAGGGCCCCGGGCAGGTGGCCGGCCCGGTAGGAATCGCTCCGGCTAAAGTCCAGCGTTACCACCTGGCCCTGTTTCATGAGTTCCCTGGCCAAATGGGGGTGGGTTTGTTCGGGCCATTTATACTTGGGCATCCCGGTGGGCCGGCTGGGGCCGGTCTCCAAGGGGACATGGTCACTTTCCAGCCATTCCCGGTCCATGGTCACGGCCACCACGTCGTTCCAGCCCATCTGAATCAGCCAACCGGCGGTCACGCCGGCCCGGATCGAATCGTCGTCGATCAGGGCGATCTTGGCCCCGAAAACGCCAACGTGCTCGTCCAGGGCTTGGATCAATTGGCCGCCCTGGACATGGATAGAACCGGGCAGATGGCCGGCCTCGTATTCCTCCCGGGAGCGGACGTCGAAAACGAAAAGGCTTTCTTTGGGTTGGCCGAAAGTCGACCTGTCTTCCATGAGGGCCAGCAACCTTCCCGGCCCGAAGCGGTGGACGTTATACCTTTGGGCCATGTCCTCGGCCACCCGCCTGGCCTTTTCCAGGGCCAGGGGCCCGGGCTTGGGCAGTTTCGAGTCCTGCCCGTAAACCAGTTGGTGCCCGGCCAGCTGCCAGCCCATGGTCCCGTTTTTGAGGGTCATGACCGGGCAATCGACCCCGGCGTTAATGAGCGATTGGGTGGCCACGATGCCACGGGTCCGCCCGGCGCAGTGGACGACGATGGCCGACTCGCGGTTGGCGCCCAACAGTTCCTGGACGCGGGGGATCAGCTCCACCCCGGGGGCGTTGACGCTCCCGGGAATGGTCATGGTCCGGAATTCTTCGAAGGGCCGGCAGTCGATGAGGGAAAATCTCTCCCCGGCTTTCTTGCGGGCGATGAAATCGTCCGGCTCTATATACGGCGTCCGATAGGTTTCGGCCACCCACTCGCCAAAGGCCTTGGGGAGGGTGCCCACGCCGGTAAAGAGGACCCGGCCGCAGCCCTTGAGGGTAACCAAACCCCCGGCCAGGACCGAGACGTCCACGTAGCCCATGTTGCCCAAGCGCTCGGCGGCCACGGCCGCCTGGCCTCCCGGCGCCCCGTCCCAGTCGATTAAAATTATGGGCGTGCCCTGGCCGGGAACCAAAACAGGTACCCGGGCTTCCAGTTCGCTGAGGGGAAGCGATGAGCTTTTAAGGAAATGCTCGTCAAAGTAGGGTTTCTTTTCCCTGACGTCCAAAACCGCCAACTGACGGAACCTTTTGAAGGTCTCGTCCAGATTGGCTGGCGTGGTCTGCTTTGGAAAAGCCCCGGAAAGTCCCGGCATGAAATTCACCCCAATAGTCCCAGCATGGAATTCACCCCAATAGTCTCGGCATGGAATTCCCCCCAATAGTTTCGGCATGGAATTCCCCAAAAGCCCCGGCCCAAGCCAGGGCCCGACTTCAACCCAAAAAAGCCTTAAAATCCGGATAGAGCAAATCGTTTTCGACCACGTAGCTCAGGTGGTCATGGCCGGGCAGCACCTTTAGCTGGCAGTTCTGGAGCGAAACCTTGAGTTTTTCGATCATCTCGGGTTTGAAAAGATCGTTCTCCCCAAAGATCAGCAGCGAAGGTATGGTTATCTTGGCCAGATCGGCGATCTCCAGCTGGGGCTGCTCGAAAATCATCCGGAACTCGGGGGTGTCGTGATTGGGTATGACGCGCTTAATCAGTTCCACCGCTTCGTCGGTCAGATCGCCCGGGTTGGTGTTGGGGCCCATGAGTATCATCTTCCCCAGGACCTCCGGGTGCTTCATGGCCATTATCCAGGCGGTTATGGCCCCGTCGCTGAAGCCGGCGACATAAACCTTGCCCAAACCCAGCTTGACGATGAACTCATACATATCCCCGGCCATGCTTTCGTAGCTAATCTCTTCCGTCTTGCCGCTTTTGCCGTGATTGCGGCTGTCAATGGCGTAGACGGAATAATGGTCCTTAAGTTTCTCCGTCAAGGGATCAAAGATGGTGAAATTCTCGCTGTTGCCGTGCAGCAAAAGTAGCGGCACCCCAGAACCTTCTTGCTTGTAATGGATCCTCACGGCCGATAACTCAACGAACAT
>JAIRNQ010000033.1 GCA_031257955.1 Deltaproteobacteria bacterium
GCCGAAGCGATCTGGTCGTCGAGTCTAAAGGCAAACAATACGTCATAGAAATTAAGGTCGTGCCCAAATCCAGCCAGGCTGAAACCGCGTCCATAAACGCCATAAATCAGATAATTGAACAAGATTACGACCGCCGTTTTTCTAATCCCGTCCTGGTTGGCTTGGCCATAACCGAGGAGTTGAGGAACATAGTCGCTTGCATCTATGTTGAGAACGACAAGGCCATGAGAATTGATATGACTCAAGGCCGGGCTGAAGAATTGATGAGCCTTGAAGACATTGAACTCGCGGACCGCCCGGCGAAAACCCCCAAACCGCAAGATCCCAAATCGCGAGATCCTAAACCGAAAGACCCTGAACCGAGCGGCCCCAAGCCGAGAGACCCTGAACCGAGCGGCCTCAAACCTTGACGCGCTCATCTCGCGGCCGCCGGTCCTTTGCCTAAAAGGCTTTTTTGGAGCTAACTAGGGCGCTTGGGTTCGGTTTTGTCCGGCGCGAGGCGACCACCGCGACATTCAACCCACGCTTATGGACAATGGGGCGGCTTATTTGGGAAGCTTATGGCCAGATTGGCGGAAGGCTGTCCCTCTTGAATGGGTCGGATCCATCCCCCAAATAGGGCCCTGGGCCCAGGGACCAGGACCCCTATGCCGGGCTCTGGTCTGGGCCAGGTGGGGCGGAAAGGATAAAAAACAGCGCGCTCACGATGCCCACGCCCACTCCCAGGACCATAAGGCCGGAAAAGCCCCAGCCGCCCAAAGCCGCCCCCACCAGGATTGGCCCGGCCATACGCCCCATTCGGGAGAAGCTCGAGTAAAAGCCCATGGCTTGATCGGGGCCGACTAGTTTGGTTTCCCGGAGGGCCAGCACGTATGAGGGGTGCCCGCCCTCGGTCAGGGCCAGAGCCAGGCCCACCAAAGCCACGCCCAGTACCGTTCCGGCCAAATTGGGCCAAATCAAGTAAGAGGGGATGGATAGGGCGCCCAAGAGACCGGCGGCGGCGAGCCAGGCGTGGGGTCGGCGGCTTCGATCCGTGACCCGCCCCAATGCTGGCCCCAGGAGAATGACCATCATGGACATTAAAATGTTCAGGCGGCCGACCATGGCCGGGCCGTAACCCAAACCCGACAAATGAACCGGCACAAAGAAATTAAAGACCCCGATGGTGGACATGCCAATGGGAAAGACGCTAAACAGAAAGAGGGCCACCACCCGGCGACGGCCCAAGAAAGCCCAAGCGCCACTTGCCCGTTTGGCCTCGCCTTCGGCCAAATCGGGCCCGGCCGGAGAGGCACCGGCCGAAACGGGCCCGGCCGGTTTTGGCGAGGGTACCAGCAGCGGCCAGAGGATGGCCAACGCAAAAAATAGGCTGGCGGAGAGTATGAAGACCGGGGCGTAGCCAAAGCGGTCGGCTAGCATGCCCCCGACCAGGCAACCGACCAGGCTACCCGAGAACGTCCCCGCGGCCACCTCGCCCATGGCTTCGCCCAGGCAGTTGGGGGTAGTGGCCTGGTTGGCCTGGAGGTGGGAGACGAGGTAGATAACCCCGTAGCCGGCCCCAAAAAAGGCCATGGAGGCCAAGTAAAGCCAAGGGTTCCAAGAGAAGGCCCCGCCCAGCGCCCCCAAGCCGGACATCAGCAAACCCCCACAAATCACCGGGCTCAGCCCACCCAGTTTGTTGACTAGGCGTCCGCCCAAGAGCATGGCCAAACTGCCGGCGGCCAGCTGGACGGAAACGGATAGCCCCAGCATGATCCCTCGGGGGAGGATCGTCCCCGTGGCCGGGGTCAGGGCCCCCATGGCCAGGGGAATGAAGCCCAGCGCCAGATCCAACGACAGCAAGGCCATGAAGACCAAGGGCCGTATGATCCCCAGGCCCTGGAAGGCCGGGCCCTCGGTCGAACATGGCGGGCACCCTTGGTCGGGGTCTGGGCCCTCGCCCGGTTTCTGGCCTTCGGCCTGACCCGGGGTGACGGTCGGTACCTGGGCCTTGGCCAGTTCCGGTGCCTCGGAAAGCCCGGACGCTTCGGGGCTTTCCGGGAGGTCAGTGTCACCGGTTACGGTTAGGGCGGTCTTTCGGCGGAGGCGGCCGACCAGGTAGGACAAGAGTTCCAGGAGGCCCAGACAGGAGACCATGGTCAGGAAGACGTTGTCCAGTACCAGATCCAGCCTGGCCGAGCTTATCTCCGCGGCCGAAAGGGTCGCCTCCACCTGGCCGCCGCCGTGAAAGGGGACCGAGACCGTGAGGTTATCGCCAGCCCATTCGTCGGGGTCAGCCCGCTCGTCGGGGTCAGCCGGGTTGGCCAAGTCGGCCCGGCCAGCCGGGTCGGGGGCTGGTTGGCCGGTGAGGTCCCCGGTAATGGCCAACTCGCCGCGCCTTATGGTCAGCGTGGCCACCTGGGGCATTCTTTTCAAGAGGCTTTCGAGGTGGGGCTTAAGGTTGGCCACTTCCCCGATGCCGACCCCGCGACCGTCGATGCGGTTAAGGTCCATGGCCAGGCCCTCGGCCAACTGGAAGGCCATCGAGCGGGATATGCGCAGATGGTAATCGAAGAGGGCCGATATCGACCAGATGGAAAAAAGGCCCTGTCCGAGGAGAAAGGCGGCCAGGATCCGGGCGTAGAAGATTTTTTTGCCCATGCGCCCGCTGAAGTAGGGTATGAGGCCGCGGGCCAGGGCCAGCTCGGTCA
>JAIRNQ010000110.1 GCA_031257955.1 Deltaproteobacteria bacterium
TGGGCAAGATTGGAAAATCGCTGAATATACGAAAAAGACCAGTGCCATTTGTGAGCTGCTAGGATTCGACATAAGCTCATGACGGCATATAGACCTAAATCCTAAAAGTTACAGTTTAAATGGTTTTATTAGACGCTCAGTACCAGGCCTAGTAAAACGGCAAAGCCGCAGATGAATGAAAGGATGGCCAGAGTATTTTCATCGTTTTCGGTTGGGGCCAGAAAGGGTTTATCCGGTGGGCGGCTTTTTTTCAGAAGGGCTTGGCGTTCCCCGTCCGGTAAGGGGCTTCCGGAATTGTCGGTAATTTCCAGCCGTTTGGCCGAAAAGGCGGCTTCCCGTAAGGCTTTTGAATAATTGGAGATGGATTTGGCGCGCAGGGCACCGTACCCGTAGGAAAAAAGAAAAGCGAGCAAGGCGGCGCAGATGAACGTGGTGGGTTCCAGCATAAGAAAGGAATCGGTCAGGCTCAATATAATCGAGAACGCGAAGGTGCCCAGGATAACCCACATAGGAATGTAGCCATTGAATTTAAGGGTACTCCGGCCTTTATCGATGGAACCGGGCTCAACTATGTGACGCTCAAGTTTGGTGTCTTCGGCCCAGATGACGTAGTTGTTGCCCTCATAGGAGTAAACGAACTTGGCCAGGGGGAGCAGGCCGGCCTTGACCGGGCCATCGAAGGTCACCACGGCATCGATGGACCAATCTTTTTGGCGGTCGCCTTTGGCCATTTCGTGGGCCAAACTCGTGGCGTCATTGTTTATGACCAGGCTTTCCAAGGCAAAAGCGCCCTCTTGGGGACTGTAGGCGAAATCCAGGCTGGGATAGCCACCCAGCAAATATTGGTTGTAGGTGAACGGCGTATAGGGAACCGACTCCTCCAGCATCTTGGCAACCTGTTGGGGGACCTCGCTGGGATCGGCCGCGCAGACCAAGTGAAGAAATCTAGCCGAGCCTTTGCCCCTGGCCGGGCGCCAGTCGGTCACCGTTTCTTTGGTTTTGGACTCCTGGCGATCGAAGCCGAAGGTGGCCGACCACTGGCAGTCAAATCTGCCCTGGCCCATGTAACACGGGAGGTAATAAAACCCGGCCTCCTCGACTTGGCTTTTCTCCAAAATATCGTCGGGGGAGTTATCCGGGGCGATCATCAGGGCATGGGCCAAGTCGATCAAGTCCGTTTTGTCTACCCCTACCGGGATCAGAAACTTCGGGACCAAAGGCGGCTGTTTCTCGGGCGTGATCAAAGGGATGCTGGTCCCGCAATAGGGACAAGTGACGGCCAAAACTCGCGGCTTTAGATCCACGTCCGCCCCGCAGTTAGGGCAGGGAATTTTCGTTAAAGGGTCCATGCGGGTATCCTACGCCAAGGGTTTTGATATATTGTAGTATTAAACATAAATAAGTAAAAACTAAAATGAAGTTATTGTCTGGCATTTATATGGGCTATACGGCGACAAAACGATAAAAGGACCAAACACAAAAGTAAAGCCCTATCCAGTCAGCTAAACAAATTCCAGCCGTCGAAAAGGACTTTGGGTCAGCCGGTAAACAGGTTTTGGCCCACTTGGACCCCAGGGCGGCCATGGGGCGGCGTTAACCATGGCTCAAAGGGGATCCGGGGATTTGTGGCGATCTAGGAATTATTGGGGATCTGGGGCAGCATTTCGTCCACTTTCTTTAACGTCTCGTGTAAAAAATCGTTTTGGGAAAAGACAGGTAAGGGCTCGACGAGTTCGCCCGGCTGGTAGCTTTGATTCTCCTTCGAAGAACCCCGGTCGTAGAGAGTTTTGGCGCTAACCGATCCGTCCGGGTAGTAATCGATAGATTCGCCGTGTAGTTCCCCATTTACGTATTTGGAGACATAAGACAAATTGCCTTCGGAATCGTAAGAAAAAAAATCCCCGTCAATATCGTCGTCTTTGAGTTCCGCCACGTGTTTGGTCTTTTGTCTGTTCCCGTTTTCCTTCGGGTAGTACGTTACCATAAGGCTTTGGTTGTCGTTCAGCCGGGAACTGGCATAAGAGAAATCGCCGTTGGATTCAAAATAGACGACCGGGCCGTCTACGCGCCCGTCCGAAAACGTAACCAGCGATACGAACTTATAGGCCGAGGGCTCATCGGAAAGATCGCGTAACTCATAAACCAGACCGTTTACCGGGGTACCGGACACTTGGCAAATTTCAGGCGAACCAGAGCAGGATATCTCGTCTTGGTTATAAAACCCGCGTCCGGGTTGGTCGGGAGTGGTTTGGCTAGCGGCTGTGGCCGATGAGTCCTGGCTTTGGCCCTCGCTAGCCAAGCCTGAGCTTTGGTTCTCGCCGACCGCGCCGGCGTTTTGGCCCTCGCTAGCCGCACCGGCGGTTTGGTTCTCGCCAACCGGGTCCTCGCTTTGGCCGTCGTCTGTGGAATAAGCGGAATAATCGGATCCGCCGAAAAAATCTAGATCATATTCGTTAATGCCGAAGAACACGGCCAGCGCGATGGCCAAGGCGCAGAGAACGGAAAGAATGGGCAGGATAATTTTGTCGTTGTCCGTTTTGGCCAGGAAGGGCTTCTCCGGCGGGCGGCTTTTTTCCAGAAGGTCTCGGCGCTCCTCGTCCGGCAAGGGGCTTCCCGAATTGTCGGTCAGTTCAAGTCGTTTGCCCCAAAAGGTGGCTTCCCGTAAGGCTTTTGAAAAATTGGAAATGGATACGGAGCGAAGTGCTCCATATCCGAGGGAAAAAAGAAAGGTGCCCACGGAAGCGTATATGAACGGGGTGAATTCAAGTTCCGGCATGACTTCGGTTAGGGCCAAAACTACCGTGAGCGCTATGGAGCCTAGGGTTACCCACATGGGAATATAGCCCTGGGATTTGTCTGTGCCGCGGCTCTTGTCGATAGGGGCGCCCTCAACGATATAGCTCGAGAGCTTGGTGCCTTCGGCCCAAATGACGTAGTTTTTCCCGCCATAGGAGTAAACGAATTTAGCCAGGGGGATGAGGCCGGCCTTCACCGGGCCATCGAAAGTCACCACTGCGTCTATGGACCAATCCTGTTGGTGATCGCCTTGGGCCTTTTTGTGGGCAAAACTCGGGGCGTCCTTGTTTATGACCAAGCTTTCCAGGGCCGAGGCACCCTGTTCGGGACTGTAGGCGAAATCTAGGCTGGGATAGCCGCCCATCAAGTTTATGTTGTAAGCGATCGGCGTATAAGGTACCGATTCCTCCAACATCTCGCCCACCTGGCGGGAAATGGCACTGGGATCGGCCGCGCAGGCTAAGCGAAGGAACCGGGCGACACCGTTGCCGCTGGCCGGGCGCCAGTCGGTCACGGTCCGGTACCTGGTAACGGCCACTTGCTCCGTCCTGCCGTCTCGGTCGGTTACGGTATCGTAGTCGGTGTAAGCTTCCTCGCGATCAAAGCCAAAGCTGGCCGTCCAATTGTAATCGAATTTGCCCTGGCCCATGTAACACGGGACGTAATAAAACCCGGCCTCCTCGATTTGGCTTTTTTCCAAAATATCGTCGGGGGCGTTATCCGGGGCGCTCATCAGGCCATGGGCCAAGCCGGTCAAGGCGGTTTTGTCGACCCCCACCTGAACCAGGAACTCCATGACCAAAGCTTGCTCCGGCTCCGGCTTGGCCAAGGGAATTTTGGTACCGCAATACGGACAGGTGACGGCCATTGCCCCCGGCAGAAGGTCCACGTCCGCCCCGCAGTTGGGACAAGGAATTTGAGTTATAGGGTCCATGCGGGCATCCTAATCGCGACTCACGGTTATCGTTTGGTGGGCAAGTCCCTTCGCGACTCACGGTTATCGTTTGGTGGGCAAGCCCCTTCCCGACTCACGGTTATCGGTTGGTGGGCAAGCCCCATTACGACTCTCGGTTATCGGTTGGTGGGCAAGCCCCTTCCCGACTCTCGGTTATCGGTTGGTGGGCAAGCCCCATTACGACTCTCGGTTATCGGTTGGTGGGCAAGCCCCTTCCCGACTCACGGTTATCGTTTGGTGGGCAAGCCTCTGGCTTACACCGAATCCGGAAATAACTTCAGGCTTTCGGAGTTATTTTAGCTTTATATCGCAAAACTGGCAACGAAATAAATCAGGTTGGCGCCCGGTCTTACGACTATCCGGTTCGCAAATTGGCCTACTATCCCATTACCCGGTTGCCGGGTTACCCGGGTTACCCGGGTCGGGCAGAGGGCAAAGCGCTATTGGCCTATTCGGGTAAGGGTATCCGTTGGGAGAGCCCGTCCAGCCGTAGAATTTCGGCCATGGTCTCCGTAATTTGCGGCGTCAGTAGGAAGTTGGGGATGGGCTCCTTCAACTCTCCCGGGGCATACCTTCGGGGCTGCCCCTCTTGGGCGTCCAGGCGGTAAAAAGTCTTGGAACTGACCGAACCGTCTGGGTAATATTCGACGGAGGTGCCGTCCCGCAGCCCGTCCCGAAATTCTTCGATGGTTAAGTGACTCCCGTCTTCGCCAAAATCGTAGGTTAACCCGTCCAGTTTGCCGTTTCGCCAGTTGAGGACCCCTTTAATCCGTTGGCCCGGACCGACGCCGCCATCGTAAAATTGTATTTCCAGGCCCTCGAAAACCCCTTGCTTAAGAGTTACCGCCGCGAAAACCTCCCCGTCGTCGCCAAACAGCACCCCCAGGCCGTTAGGCAGGCCGTCCCGGTAGCTTTCGATGGCCACCAGCCGGGGGCGAGGCGGCTGGTCCGAGTTCGTGCCCAGCGTAAAGACCAACCCGCTAACCGGTCCTTCGGGCGTTTGGCAAAACATGGGCGGCGATTCCGGGCAAAGCAAATCGGCCTTGTGGTAAAGCCGTTCTCCCGCCTCGGTACCTGTCGGCCCGCCTTGGCCGGGCGGGTTTTGGTCGGATGGCGCTTGGCCTTGGGCCGGTAGCGCCAAACCGGTCGGGTGCGAGATAGGGGCGATCTGGGCCGCGGCCTGGGCGGCGTAAGCCTGCCCTGGACCAGGGGTGGCCGTCACGGCCAGAAGTCCGGCGGCCACGAAGGCCAAAAAGTGGTTGAGATTCATGTTTATGGGCATGCCCCCTTACCCGCGGCGGGGTTGGTGGTTTGGGTAACGGCCCCGATGTTAGGGGTTTAACGGATTTTTGGCACCTCGGCCATCATCTGACTTACCCCTTCGATGGTATTGTTTAAGAGTTCCGTTTGGTTAAAGCTAGGCACGGCTTCGCGGCGCTGGCCCATGGGAAAGGTCAGCATTTCCCCGATAAGTTCACCGGCGTTTCCATATAAGGCTTTGCTCATGACCGAACCGTCTGGGTGGTACTCGGTGGCGTAGCCGTACATATGGTTGTCGCGAAATTCGCCGGAGAAAATGATGTTGCCAGCCTCGTTAAAACGATAGGCGGGCCCGTTTAATTGGTCGTTTTTAAACTCGGCCAGGATCATGATTTTCTGTTGATTTCCGCCCTGTGATGGAAAGAGAGTTATTTCCAATCCCTCCCCCACCCCGTTTCGAAAAACCCGGACGAAATCGATATTCCCGTCTGGGGCAAAGGTTATGACCGGGCCTTCGGGAAGGCCGTCGCGGTAATTTAGGAGGGTCTCAATCTTATATCCCCGGGGATTTTGTTTCAGATCCCTTAATTTATAGACGATCCCGTTTACCGGTCCGAGGGGGGCCAAGCAATACCAGGCCGGATAGGTGGGGCAAAAGAGGGACTCCATATTGTAAGGGCCATCTTCGGCCTTGACCTCAATCCGGCGATTTTCGTCTGGGCCTGGCACCCGCGCCGAGTTGCCGCTTGGGGCCGGCGCCGAGTTAGCGCTTGGGGCCGGGACTTGGCTCGGGTCCCAGCTGGGGGCGGAACCTTGGTCCGGGGCCGTCCTGGCGGCCTGGGCGGCTCTCTGGCCAAGGCCTTGGCCAGTTTCTTGGTTTGGCGTCGGCGTAAGGTTGTGGTTTGGGGCCGGGACTGGTT
>JAIRNQ010000123.1 GCA_031257955.1 Deltaproteobacteria bacterium
TCGCTCCGGATCTGTATGGACAGTCTCTGGCCGACAACCCCGAAAGTCTGGGTGGAATAGTAACTTTGGGAGGCCCTTTTTTCGGCGATGTTCTCGCCCACGGTAACGTCGTAAGAGCCCAGGGCGGCGGTGGAGGTGTTGATGACCGACATCATGGTCTCGTCGCTTATGGACGATTTGCGGCTAATGAGCTCACTGGAGATGTCTTTAGACTCGGCGTCAAGCTTTAGGGAGACGAGGCGGGTGTTTAGGTCGGATATGGCCGTGATTTTATTTTGCCACTCCGTCTTCCAGGTTTCTTGCCGGGTGATGGTGCGGCTTTCGATAGCCACCAACTTGTCCACCACGGAGGCGAAGTCGGTGCCCGAAGCCAAACCGGTCCACTTGATACTTCCTGAAATGACGCCGTTGGTTGTGCTGGTAGACATCTTACGCCTCCGAGGCCTTTGGCCCGTGGGTCGGGGCCAAGGCTTGGCCGGTCGATTCCCCTAAAGGGTCACTTATCATATCGGCAGAAAAGCGGAAAACGATAAATCCGTCCGATTGGATTTAGATACCGACCCCAAAGGCGCGAGCTTTTGGGGTTTCTTGGGGCCTGGTTTGGTAAGCCTTGGCTTACCAAACCAGCGGGGTTCCGTCCAGAAGATCGGGCATCAGTTCGCCCGAGAGATCGAGGGTAAGCCCGTCCTCGTTTTGCCCGATGGTGAGGATCGAGGGCTCCTCTTCGGCCATCTTGCCCAGTCGCTCGGAGATGCTCCGGGCTATGGGGTTTTTGGGGTCCAGCTCCATGGCTTTTTTGGCCTCGGCGTAAGCCAGAGAGTTTTCGCCCAGGTTAAAGTGGACGGCCGAGAGCCGGGCGATGGCCGAGGCGTTGTTTTCGTTGTGCTGGACGAAGTGTTTCAAGGGATCGACCATGTCCCGCCAGCGGCCCAAACCGGCGCCGGTGAAATAAAAGGGCTCGACGTTTTTCTCGTCCAGGGGGCCCTTCTCGAAGGCCTTTTGCAGGCACTCAAAGGCCAAGGGCAGGTTCTTGCGCTTGCGGCAGATGACGGCCAGCAGGCGGTGGGTTTCCGGATCCTCGGGTCCGGCCGGCTGGGGGATTTTCGACAGGGCCACCTCGGCCCGGTCCAGTTGGCCGGCGCCCAGGTAGGCTTTGGCGAAGCCCAAAAAAGGCTTGTGGCTGTCGCTCTTGAGCTTGGAGGCCATGTGATAGAAGCGGGCCGCCTGGCCGTAGTCACGCATCTCCAGTAAGGCATCGGCCATGCGCAGGAAGAGCTTGAAGCAGTTAAGCTCGAGGGGGATCTTAAAGGGGAAGCAGTCGGACTCGAAGTCCTCGGGCGTGAGTTTCATCTCGTCCATGGCCCGCTGACCGGCCTCGACGCAGTCGGCGTAGCGCTTCTGGGTCAAGCGCAGGTGGGCCAGGCGCATGAGGTTATCGACCTTGTAGCCCCGGTCGATCAGGGAGGTTAACTCCCTTTCGGCCCGGCTGTAGTCCCCGGAGGCCAAGCACAGCGGGAAAAGGTCGGCGATTAGAAACTGGATGTGGGGGTAGCCCACCCGTTCCAAGAGGATCCGCTCCAGGATCTCTCTGGCCTTGTCGTGTTCGTTGGCGTTCAGGCGGTTTTTAAAATCGGTGTACATCAGATCGAAGACGAAGCCTTTAGGCGGGCTGGTGGTGACCGCCGGGACGGCGCAAGCCCGTTTGCGGTTGGGCTTGGTCTCCTTCATGAAATAATCCCTCTCTATCAGGCACTCGAACTGGGTGACCGTGTGCTCCTCGCCGGGGACTGACCAGCGCAGGGACTTCATCTCCGGGTTGCGTTTGAAGATCTCCATGGCGCTAAAAATACGCCTGGGGGCCTTGGTCGCCTGGAGGGCCGGGGTAACCAAAAACAGGTACTTGGCCTGTGAGAACTTAGCCACCCTCCGGTAGGCGGTGACCGGATCCAGTTTTTGGTGGGTAGAGGTAATGGACACGTTCTTAAGCTCGGCCAGCTCCTTGAGACTCTTCCGGGCTTCGGGGATCGAGAGGCCGGCCCCGTTCCCGATGAGTTTGATGCGCATGGGGTGATCGAAGTTGTCGATGATTTCCTTCAGGTGGTTATTAAGCTTCTCCCCCCAGTGGTCGACCAGATACAGCAGATCGACCGTCTCCACCTTGGGCCAAGGGAGTTCGGGGAGGTTACAGCGGATGCGCCTGAGGTTATGGTTGTAGCTTTCTTTGTTTCGCCTCTCCCGGACCGAGATGCGGTCGGACTTGAAGACGGGCATGTGGTATTCGCCGGTGGGGATCTCTACGTGCAAAAAATCGTAGATAAAGGCCATCCGGCGGTTAAGGCTCCATTCGATCAGAACCTTCACCTCCTCGTCGAAGCCGCCCACCCTAAGGGCCGCCTCCCGGCGGTGCATGAGGCTTACGTGGAGGACGTGGTTGTAGTGGAACATAAACTCGCGGTTAAAGTCCCTGGAGACCAGCATCTGCTTGTCCAGGATGTGCCTCTTGCCGGTTTTGCCGTCGGCCACCGATGAGACGGCGTAGAGGTCCGAGTAGGCCATCCCGATCTCGGGGTTTTCGTCCAGAGCCTTGGAGAGGACCTCGAAGTGGTTGGGATAGAAGGTATCGTCGTCACCCAGATAGACGACATAGTCGCCTTTGGCCATGTTCAGGCCTTGGTTGAAACGGATGGCCGCCCCTTTGTTTACCTCGTCCGGGACGTAAAGGATCCGGGGGTCGGCAAATTTTGCCACCACATCGGCCACGTCGACGCCGCCGTCGTTTAAGACGATGAGCTCCCAGTCTTCCATGGTCTGGGCCACGATGGACCCAATGGCCTCTTCCAGGTACTTGGGTCGGTTAAAGGTTGAGATGAGAGCCGTGACCTTGGGATGAAGCGGAGAGGCCATGTTTTATACCTCCGGTGTTTCCGGTTTAGTCAATCTTTTGGGCCCCGCTTTAGACGGCGCCCCTCACAAACCACGGTAGGTTAAGCAATCGCCATGCCAAGAAAAATCTGCCCAATGGTTCAGGTCTTTAGCTACTAATACTCATCCATAACCAATTCAAAATTAGTTAAAATTATCAACTAGCCGTAAAGATCCCCAAAAACCACCACCGGCCCCCGCCCCCGACCGACCGCCTCTCTCCGACCGGTCAGGGTTCCCCGAAAAGAACGACCCAGCCGGAGCACTTCAACACCCTTCCAGAGACCCCCGCCAATGGCCCTGAGAGGCCCCAGGCGCGAAGTTGTGCCGGCGAGGGTACCTAAGTACCCCCGAGAGCGTCAGCGGGGCTCTGGGAACGATTATGGGCGATCGGACCGACGAGCGGGCCCCGCGGTCCCAACGGGTTGGTTGAGGTGTCTTCCAGAGACCCCCACCAATGGCCCTGAGAGCCCCCAGGCGCGAAGTTTTGCTGGCGAAGGTACCTAAGTACCTCCGAGAGCGTCAGCGGGGTCCTGGGAGCGATTATGGGCGGCCGGACCGACTGGGGGGCCTCCGCGGGCTAGGCGGGTTGGTTGAGGTGTCTTCCAGAGAGCCCCACCAATGGGCCTGAGAGGCCCCAGGCGCGAAGTTTTGCCGGCGAGGGTACCTAAGTACTCCCGAGAGCGTCAGCGGGGTTCTGGGAGCGATTTTGGGCGACCGGACCGACGGGCTGGGCCCCACTGGCCAGGCGGGTTGGATGAGGTCCTTCAGATAGCCCCACCAATGGGCCTGAGAGCCCCCAGGCGCGAAGTTTTGCCGCCGCGGGTAGTTTGGTACCCCCGAGAGCGGCTGGGGGGTTCTGGGAGCGTTTATGGTGGGAGTGGGGCCGACCAACCAACCGACCGACCGGCTGGGCGGACGGTTTGGTGACACCTCACGTCGGGGGCGGGCGGGAGGTCGGAAAAATCTCCCCAGCGGGGAAAAGGGGAAGGAACGGTTAGAATTTGGCGAGCGGAAATGGTTTAGCCTTCGTTAACTTCTTTGGCCAAAAGGTTTTGGCGAAGGGGTTGGCTTGGGGCTAATTGGAAGGAAAGGGATCGAGGTCGGGCTGGATTTTGGCCATTGGGTTGAAAGGGATGGAATTGGTACGCGAGTTGAGGTTGGATGGTTATCGGTTGCGGCGCCGGGGCGGCCTTGGGGTTTTTTGGAGTCCTTCGGTTTTGGTCGGAATGGAGACTCGGTCGGTTGAATGCCCAAAGGGTTTGGCCCGGGAAGCCATCGGAAATATGCCTTGGCGGGGGGTGATTTTCCGAAGGGTTAGATAAAAGGCGGAAATAGCGGGAAAAACGGTACCGGGGTGGCGGTTTTGGCCGGGGGACGGGGCGAATTTTGGCCCCGTTGTTGCTAAGTGGATTCTCGCCCCATGGCCCTTGAGGGCCGAAAGTTTCGGCGGGACCGGTCCCCCGGGTCCCGACGGATGGGGTCTTGACCCAAGAGGGTGAGCCCGAGCGGGCGAACCCAAGAGGGCCGGTCGCGGTTACCGAAAGGGAGACGGTTAGGGGCCGACGCGCGAGCGGTAAATTAATTTGCGCGTTTAACCTAAAGCGACCGTGAAAGGAACTTGAAAAAAAATGCCGGATTTCGTTAAAGTATAATTAACGGGGTGCCGATAAATAAATTGACTGGGGGACGCCGCGGTGGCCGATAAAGTCGGACAGATTGGTCAACTGGTAAGGACCATGGCGGCCCAGCTCAAAGGGGCCCTTCAAGGGGCCATGGGCATAGAGGCCCACGATTTGCCACCGATAAGGTCGCGCAGATCGCTCATCGTGGACAAGGTTAGCCGCAACGCCGTGGCCGAGCTGGTTAACCAAGCCAAAAGCCAGCCCCAAAAGGGCGATTTGGCCTCCCCCAACCCGGCCCTGGTGGCCCTGGCCGCCCTAGCCGAAAACTACGGCCGTCCCGGCTTGGTCCTGGGGCTCAGAAACGAGACCGGGGAAATCACCTTCCAGGATCTGGAAATGGATCCCGAGATGGTGGCCGAAAGGGGAGGCGCCCACCTGGAAAGGGCCGACAGCCGGCTCCTTTGGCGGCAACTGAAAAAACTGGTGGCCATAGAGGTTGACAGGAACATGCTGGGCCCCCGCAAGAGGCTCAGATCGCCCGACGAGGTTCCGGAAGGGGAACCGTAAGGGGAATCGAAGGGGAACGGATAGCCCGAAAGCCCGAGCGATAGCCAGAAGGCTTGGCCGATAGCCCGAAAATTTGGCCGATTGGCCGAAGGCCTGATTGGCCGACCAATCGACTTGACTAGACCCGACTTGGATTAACCTATTACTTTGGCCCCGCGAGAGCGAAACTACACGGCCTTAACGATAATTTCTTTAGACTGGCCCATGGGCCGGACCGGTGAAATCGCCATGAAAATAGACGCCAACAACCATCCGCTGAAGATTAAGAGCCAGGAGCTGAAGACTCCGGCCGAAAAAGCCGCCGAGGCGGCGGCCCTGGCCGGCGAATCGTCGGCCAAGACCGTGGCCGGCGACAAGGTCAATATCTCCGAGCGTTCCAAGCTGATCGCCAAGGCCAGGGAACTGGCCGCCTCGGCCCCGGACGTGCGCTCCGAGAAGGTGGCCGATCTGACCGCCAAGATTGCCGCCGGGACCTATAAAGTTAGCTCGGAACAGGTGGCCGACTCTATCATACGCAAGAGCTTCAACGGTATCTTCTAAACCGGTCCACTCTCCTCCCTTAGGGCTTCCCGCCGGCCCATTCCTTGGGCCGGCGGGAACCGACCAGCCTTGCCGGGGGCCAAGACCATCTTGCCCCCTCGCCGAAAAAGGGCCAGCTCCGGCCCAAACGATCGTCCCGGGCGGCGTTTAAGGCCACCCGCCGCGATCAAAGCGGGACAAAGCTTTTCTCCCGCGACCTTAGGGCCATAACGCTTGGCCCCCCGAAAAGGTGGGCCATACCGCTCGGCTCGCCAAAACAGGGCCATACCGCTCGGCCCAAAATATACTCCCTCTCAGATTTAGGCCTTTCCCGTGGATGGGATTTTTACCCATCGGGGATTATTGAACGCAAATTATACGTGTATTTTATTGAATGATTATAAACTCCATTCTTTGGGGTTTGGTTCCAACCATTCGATAAAACCCGCGACGGTCCCGTATCCAGGGGCCACAAATTATATGAGGGAATGGCGATCATGTCCAAGGGACCCAAAAAAACCCCGGCCAGGGGTTTGGACGAACGGTTGGATTGTTTTGGCAACTACGAGGCTAGCGATCAGATTTGTCATCGCCGCTGCGCTTTATCCATTAGCTGTGCCGTGGCCCGGGGCGAGTACCTGGACGACCAAGTCCTTGACGCCGATATGCGTCCCAGGCCGGCTTCCCGGCCCGTCTGCCGCAAGTGAGCCGGCGGCGGCCACCCGCGGCGAATCTAAGACTCTCCCGGCCTGGACCCAAAACGGGTCCTAGCCGGCGCCTCAAGCGCCAAGAACGGGCCAAAAAACGCCCACAAGCAAGTTAACGAATCCCGCCGGCGTCCAGGCCGTCGGGATTTTTCGTCTCCGGGGTTTCATTGGGGCGCCGGAACCGGGGCGACTGTCTTTGGTGGCCCCTTGAATCCTTGGGAAAGGCGAACGGATTGCGGCGCTCGGTTTACCGTAATCTATGATTGTCCTGAGATGGTACTTGGCGGTGGGCAAGTGGTCTGGCCCAAATGTGTCCATTCGGATTGAAAGCGGGAAATATTCGCAAGGGAAAGCGCCCGGGTTAAAAACTTTATTGTTTGTCGCCCGTATCCGGTGCCCGCTTGAAGGTATCTTAGATAATTCTTGGCCGCGTTGGAAGGTAAAAACCATTCACGACGGTCTCGACAACCGCCAAGTTTTTTGGGAAGATAACCGTATCGTTCACCTGATCGTTCACCTGGGAAGCGCAACGGAAAGTCTTTCCGTTTTGGGATAGTTTGGGGTAAGTGGGCTTGACTATTGTTTTGCCCATTAAAGCTATGCGGGGGCGCGGGGCAAGGGATTGGGCGATTGTCAAAGGCTCGCGACAGTAGTCACGTGGCGGCTAGGCCGCAAGGCCCCGATATAAGGATATATTTGGCGCGGACGGTCGAAGCTTTGCGGCCTTGCGCTAGGCGCGAGGCCGCAAAGCCCAGCCGGGCTTGATTTTTAGCTTATGGCCGCCTACACTTAGGACTTTGGGAAGCCGGGTTCTAGGGAAGGGAACCCTTGTCGCCGACGAGGGCGTTTTAGGAGGATTGAACTCTCAACTCTAAATCTAGACTAATAATTCTAATTTTTTAATTAATTCTTTTTAATTCGGTCTAGTTAATATGAATAATAATATTAATACACAAGAAGAATCTGTAAAATATCTATCTGAATCAAAAGAGAGCGTCGGCACCTTGGCCACGGCCTTCGACGGGCCCTGGCGGATCCAGTGGAATGTGGACGGCTTCGATTATCCGGCTTTACTGAAGGACTTTCAGGCCGGTAGGGTAACTGGCCGGAGAATGGTCACCGGCTCCCCTTATCGGACGGTCCATCGGGTGAAGGTCCAGGACCGGGAGTTCGTGATTAAGACCGATACCGAGGTCTCCAAACGGGACAAGCGGCTGGAAAAGCGGCTCTTTACCCGTTTTTTTGGCACCCAGTATTCCAGGCTAATCAATTTAACCTTCGAGGCCAAAAACAAGGGCTGCCCGGTGGTCCAGGACGTGTTCCTGGTTTCCGAGAAGATGGAGGGTGGCCATTGCCAGGAGGCCCATGTCATCGCCGAGTACATCCCTGGCCACAGTTTCATCCAAGAGGATTACCGGGAAGGGGCGCCGGTGGTTTTCCGGGACCCCGGCCCTTGGCTCATCAACGTTGCCGAGGCCTTGGGGGTCCTTCACGATTACGGGCTGGCCTCCAACGACTCCATCATTAGCAATTTCATCGTGACCCCCGAGGGCCAGGTGAAAGTGATCGATTTGACTTTGACTAGCCCGGTGCCTATCTGCCAAGCCAACGACGTTTTGAAGATGCGCCGGAGCTACGGGGCCGAGGTCCCCGTCAGGAGCCTTTCCCGAAGGGCCCTCGTCGCCGTCATTGGTTTTTGGAACTCCTTGAGGAAGTGGCTCAGAAAGCTTCGGGGCAAAACCCCGCCCCCGCCGCCGGAAAAAATCTGGGAGGATTTGGAGGGGTTCCCCCAAAGACCGCCGGCCGAATCCGAAAACCCCGATACGATCGCCAAGCTCAAAAGCCGTTTCGATTGAACTTGCGGCCAACCACTCGACCACCCGCGGCCTTTCGATGTTTTGATAACCCATTTGGTAAACTGACCGCTCCATTTAGGCCTTTCGATGTTTTGATAGTCCATGTGGTAAACTGACCGCGGCGTTTGGGCGTTTCGTCGGTTCGTCAGACCGGTCACCCGCTGACGGGGGACCGGGTTGAGCGGACCCCTAAAGCTGGCAGGGAGAATAGCGTTTTGCTTTCGATTTAGAGGCCAAGCCAAACTCACAAGGATAACTTTTGGTAGAAAAAATAAAGTCATACGGCCCCATGGTGGGACCTTTTTTACTGGCGGCCATGGCCTTCTTTGGAGTCTTCGCCCGGGGCGCGGTCAACTCGGCCTTTGGGTCGTTGTTTTTTTGGGGGCTCTTGTATTTGGTTTTTCGCCAAAAATGGCGATTCCGGCCGACTCCGCCCTTCCCAAGCTTGTGGTTAAAGGCTTTGGGCCTTTTCGCCGCTATCTATGTCCTGGCCTCCCTGGCCGGGAACGCTCCCATTAGAAGCCTTGGTTACACGGCAAACCTCATCTATATTCTGGCCGTCTTTCCCTTGACTTGGCTGGCCGTGAGCCAGTATCCCCAAATACGCCGCCTGATCCCTTTGATGTATGCCTTCGGGCTTATGGTTTGCGCTTTTATGGCCCTCCAGGAGGCCCGCTGGGGCTTGGTCTGCGTAAGGGCCAAGGCCCACATCGGGATAATAGAGTTGGGTTCGATTTTGGGGCAACTGTCACCGATCATGGTCGGGGCCGTGGCCCTATCGCTCAGGAGGAAGGAGAAGCTTCGGGCGGGCGTTTTCCTTCTGGCGTTGGCCGCTTCCTATGTGGCCATGCGCATAAGTTGCTCCCGCATCGGAATGATTGCCGCGCCGGCCCTCTCGGTCATGGTCTTCGCCGTTAACTGGAGAGCTTTCGGCTGGAAGGGCAAGTTGACGGCATTGGCGCTGATCGCGGCCGTCCTGATAACCACCTTGGGGGATCCGGCCATTATGGGCCGCTTCAAGGAGATGGGCGAGGCTTCCGGCAACAGAAACAACGAACAGCGGCTGTTCAAATGGCGCATGGGCTGGACCGCCTTTAACGAGCACCCGGTTTTGGGGAACGGCCCCGGGGCCGTGCCCCAAGTCCCGCCGGCGGAAATCCCAATACTTGACGACGGCTTGCCCTTGTTTATTTGGAAAGAATACACCACCGCCCATCAGGTTTTTATCCAAGTGCTGGCCGAAAGCGGCATAATCGGCCTGATAGGCTTTCTGGCCCTGCATTTGGTTCCCCTATTCCTGATGCGAAAAAACCTCAGAAGCCGAGACCCGGAGACCTTTTTCTGGACCTGGTCGGCCGTGGCCGTAACCGGCCAGTTTGTCTTAAACGCCATGACCGACAATATTTTCGGCTTGAGGCCGCTGATGTATATCTACTGGACCACCACGGCCATGGCCCTGTGGCCGCCGTCTGGCGGCCAGAAGGCGGAAGGGCACTGAAGCGGGCGTAAGCGCCAGGGGCCAATAACCGGCGGTTGTTGGCCAGGGTTTTGCATCGTAAGGTAGTGGGTAGGAACTTTCGTCTAAAACATGACGCGTTGGCTGATACCCGCGATTGTGGTATTAGCGGGTCTTAACATTCTAGAACCAATGAGTGAAAGCGGCAGTTCTTAGGATAACGGACATATTGAGAACGCGTCAGAAATAGCCATAAATGCCCAAAAGTAAAATAATTTCGGAGAAGTGGACCTCGGACCCTCGGAACCTCGGAAGCCGGTCCGCGTAAGTGAAGGGAGAATGTGCTATAATGTTGCGGGACTAAAGGTTTCAATCCCCTTTGGGCGAAGGTATGGCGGGTTTATGGCCCCGCGGACCAATAACGGTTTCAGTTTACAAAACTTCGCTTCTAATTAGGCCATATTAAAGGCAAAATATAGGGGGTGTGATTGGGTCTGGTCGAGTTTGGTCTCGATTGGGTTTGGCCAAACTTTCAAGTCATATAATTAATAATCTAAAGACTATAAATAGTTAAGACAAAAGCGCAAAGTTTTGGGACGGCTCGCTTTGGGCTTGCCTTTGAGCGCCATTAGGGGTTAAATGTCTAACGGATGGTGCAAGACCAGAGCATAAGATCCCGCCGGATCGAAGTTTATCCGGCCCCGGCCAAACGGCCCGGGGGCGGAAATGGGACGGTTTTGGGCTTGGCGTCGGCCAAGGCTCTGCCGAAGACTCTGGCCAAGGCTCCGGCCAAGGCACTGGCGAAGGCGCCGGTTAAGACCATAGTTTTGGCACCGGCGAAGGAGCCGGTTAAGACTATAGTTTTGGCCCTGGCGGCGCTTTTGTTGGCCGGCTGCGCCTCGGTGAGCCAGGAAGAGTTCACTGGCTTGGCCGGTAGGGTCGATAAGTTAGAGCAAACCGTTTACCGGGGCCAGGGCAGCCAGCTGCCCGGGGCCGGGGTGGGCGCGGGAACGGTCGGCCCATTCCCGCCCGGCGGGGTAGGGGCGGTCAATCCGGCTTTCGCCGCCGCCTTTGGGCCGCCGCCGACCGAGCGGGGCGGCAGGGCCTCGGCCTCCGAGAGGAGCCGGTACAATCGGGCCCGGTCGCTTTTAAAGCAAAAGAAATGGGCCCAAGCGGCCACGGCCTTCAGCGAGATGCTCAGGGACTTTCCCGGCGGCAAGCTGGCCCCCAACGCCCGCTACTGGCTGGGCGAGTGCCGTTACGCCGTGGGCGACTGGCAGGGGGCTTTTTTGGAATTTAGGCAGGGCTATCACGACTATCCGACCTCGAACAAGGCCCCGGATTGCCTCTTGAAGATGAGCTACTGTCAAAGTTTGCTGGGTGACGGGCCTGGGGCCATGGAGACCTTGCGGGTACTTTTGGCCAACTACCCGGACTCAGACTCGGCCAAGCTAATCGCCAGCGGGCGGGGCCGCTTCTCCGGAATTTGATCGGGCGCCGCCGACCCCCCTATCCGGCGCTTTGTCCGGTCCCCGCACCCAGACTTTTGGCCTGGCGCGGCCGTTTGGCCCGTTTTCCCGAACGCCCCAAGGGCGAGAGGGAGAGCGGTTTTTGATGTTGTTTTTATTATCTACTTTTGTGTGTCGGGGCCTCGTTACATGAATGAGCTTTTAGAAAAAAATAATGAAAAGAACGCTAAAATTATAGCCAAAGGCAAGCATCGGAACCGAAAGCTTATATCCGATAAGCTTGAACCCCTAAACCGCAAGCCCGGGGTGTTGGGCGAGGGTCAGCTCAAGGGGAAGCTCCCCGGGGCCTGGCGCCATCCCCAAGCCTGGGTCCCCCGCGAGTGGGCTTTTTTCATATCTCTGTTGCCCTTTATATTCTGGCCGGTCGTGGGCGTGACCCTGGTCCTGTCCATGTACAACCAGGAAATGGCCGGAACGGCCCTTGAGGATCTTAAGCACTACCAACCCCCCACCGTTTCTTTTATCTTCGCCTCCGACGATACCCTCATGGCCGAGCTCTATAACGAGCATCGGCTGGTCACCCCTTTGGACAGAATCCCCAAGATGGTCATAGAGGCCTTTCTGGCCGCCGAGGATAGCTCGTTTTACCAACACCAGGGGGTGGACCTCATTGGCGTCGGCCGAGCCCTCATGGCCAACGTCAAGGCCGGCCATACCGTCCAGGGGGCCTCGACCATAACCCAGCAGATGATTCGGTCCTTCCTGCTGACCAACGAAAAGACCTACGACCGGAAGCTTAAGGAAATGATTCTGGCTTGGCGGGCCGAGAGGGTGCTTACCAAGGACGACATACTTTTCTTGTATCTAAACAGAATTTACTTGGGCCGGGGGGCCTACGGGGTGGAATCGGCGGCCAGGCTTTACTTTGGCAAGACCATCCGCGAGGTTACTTTGGGCGAGGCGGCCTTGCTGGCCGGATTGGCCCAGGCCCCGGGAAGGCTCCAGGCCCACCTGGGTACGGCCAGAAGCCGGGAGCGCCAGCTCTACGTTTTAAGGCGCATGGTCGAGGTGGGTTACATTACCCAAAGCGAGGCCACCAGGGCCCAAAACACCCCACTAAAATTCTTGGATCGCCGTCCCAACATCTACCGCCAAGTGGCCCCACAGTTCGCCGAGGTGGTCAGAATCCAGATGAGCGATTACCTGGGGCCCGATCGGGTATTGAACGATGGGCTTAGGATCCACACAACTCTGGATCTAAAGGCCCAGGCCCAAGCCCAAGAGGCGGTCAGGAACGGCTTGGACGCCCTGGCCAG
Organism: Deltaproteobacteria bacterium; assembly: GCA_031257955.1. GTDB lineage: Bacteria > Desulfobacterota > Desulfarculia > Adiutricales > Adiutricaceae > JAIRNQ01. Next base: position 12,438 of record JAIRNQ010000123.1, read on the forward strand.
GCGTCAGAGGATGTCGCCCAAGGTCAGGAGCCTCAACCAAAATCAAGTTAATGAATATCTCAGACGGGCCAGGGCCAGTTTGGAGAGCCGGCCCCTGATGCTCTACCAGGAACCGGCCGGTTTAGTGACCGAGGTCATAACCACCGGGGACAACCCCGGGCTGGTCCTAAGCTTTGGCGACGACGAGGGCTTCATGCCGGCGGAAAGCATTTCTTGGCTGGTCGGCAAAAGGGCTCTGGCCGGGGTCTTTAAGGTTAACGATCTGGTCATGGGCCGGATCATGGGCCGGAACGCCGAGACCGGAAGGCTGGATTTGGTTCCCGCCCCGCCCCCGGAGATCCAGGGGGCCCTGGTTCTGATGGAAAACCACACCGGACGGGTTTTGGCCATGGTCGGGGGTAGGGACTTTGGGATCGAGGGCGTCGGCAACAGCGATTTCAACCGGGCCATATTGGCCCAGAGGCAGCCAGGCAGCTCCTTTAAGCCCTTCGTCTACACGGCGGCTTTGGAAAACGGCTACACCGAGGCCTCGATCGTCTATGACGTGCCCCTAAGTTATCCGGACGGTCCGGGCCGTTACTGGCGGCCCAGAAACGCCGGCGGCGGGCACTCCGGGCCCCTAACCCTCCTTGACGCCCTAAGGCGTTCGGTGAACATCGTCTCGGTTAAGCTAACCGACGCTTTGGGTCCCCAGACGGTAATCGACACGGCCAAAAAAATGGGCATCACCACCAATTTGTTGCCCAATCTAACTTTGGCCCTGGGGGCCTCGGAAGTGACCCTTCTGGACATGACCAAGGCCTATACCACCTTCCCCAATTTGGGTTCCTGGGTCTGGCCGACTTTCGTCGATCGGGTAGAGGATCGCTACGGGCGAACCATCGTCAGTTTTGAGCCTTATTTTACCGAGGCCATCTCGCCCCAAACGGCCTATATCATGATTGACATGCTCAGCGCCGTGGCCAAGAGCGGCACCGGGGCCAGGGTCGGGGCGGCCCTCAAGACCATACCGGTGGCCGGCAAAACCGGTACCACCAACTCCCAGGCCGACGCCCTCTTCATCGGCTTTACCCCCGAATATACCTGCGGGGTCTGGGTGGGCCGGGAGACCCGCGTCAGCCTAGGCGGCGGGGAAC